>JANLFO010000018.1:0-49277 GCA_024653205.1 Clostridia bacterium
ACCGGTACGAGGGGGAAACCAGCACTGCCCCGGGACGAACTGGGGATAACTCAGGACGCACCCCCGCCCGGGCCGGGCGGTTCAGGTTCTTGCCCGAATCACCTGGCACATGGAGCGGGATGCACCGAGAGCATCCCGCACATCCATGCCAGCCGCACGACCAGGGCCCTTCCGCGTCACCTGGCTACCGACCTGGCAACGCGGTGACCGAAAACCCCGGCTAGTCGCCCTCCTCTACCACGGCTACCGCCGCCACCCGATCTTCTGCCGCCAGACGCATAAGGGTGACCCCCTGGGTGGTACGGCTGCGCCGGGGAATCTCCGCGGCCGCCAGGCGGATGACCTCACCTTCGGCAGAAATGAGGAACACGTCGTTCTTCTCCTGGATGACCCGTGCCGCTACCACCGGGCCCTGGCGCGAACCGGGCCGCAGGGTAAGGATGCCCCGACCTCCCCGGCCCTGTATCCTGTACGCGGCCAACTCCGTGCGCTTCCCGTAGCCGCGTTCGGTCACCACCAGGAGGTCCTTTCCCGCCGCCGGCCGCACCAGCGCCACCACCCGGTCATCCGGGGCCAGTTCCATCCCCTTAACTCCGCGGGCAGTGCGGCCCATGCTGCGTACTTCATCCTCGCGGAAACGGATCGACAGGCCGGCGCCCGAAACCAGCATTACGTCATCCCCGCCTTCGGTAACCTCCACCCCGATCAGAGAGTCGCCTTCGTCCAGGGAAAGGGCGATAATTCCCTCCCGCCGGGAAGTGGAAAACTCGGCCAGGGGTGTGCGCTTTACCACCCCCCGAGCGGTGGCCATAAAGAGGTAACCGCGGGTAAAATCGGCTACCGGTACTACGGCAGTTATGAGCTCGCCCTGAACCGGAAGCAGATTGACCAGGGGGAGCCCCCGGGCCTGTCTGCCGGCCTCAGGCACTTCGTACACTTTTAGGCGGTAAACTTTGCCGGCGTCGGTGAAGAAGAGCAGGTACGCGTGGGTATTGCAGATGAAGAAGTGCTCCACCACGTCCTGCTCGCGAACGGTGATTCCGGTAACTCCTCGTCCTCCCCGGCGCTGGCTCCGGTACGCCGAAAGCGGGATACGCTTCAGGTAACCCCGCCTGGTTATCGTCACCGCCACTTCTTCCTCCGGTATCAGGTCTTCCTCCCGGAGGTCGTCTTCGGCCTCGATGATGCCGGTACGCCGCTCGTCGGCAAAACGCTCTCCCAATGTCAGCAGCTCTTCCTTGACCAGCCCGCGAATCAGGGCCGCATCGGCAAGCACCCGTCGCAGCCGCTCGATCTCTTTTATGAGCTCGCCGTACTCCGTCTCCAGTTTCTCCCGTTCCAAGGCGGTCAGCCGCTGCAGCCGCATGTCCAAGATGGCCTGGGCCTGGACTTCGGTAAGTCCAAAGCGCTCCACCAGGGCCCGACGCGCGGTCTCCGGATCGCGGGACTGCCGGATGGTGCGAATCACGGCGTCCAGATTTTGCAGGGCAATGCGCAGGCCGAGGATTATGTGCGCCCGTTCCTCTGCCTTGCGAAGATCGTACGCACAGCGCCGCCGCACCACTTCCTCCTGGTGCTGGAGGTACTGTTCCAGCATCTCCCGCAGGCTGAGAAGCCTCGGCTGCCCGTCCACCAGGGCCAGAAGAATGATTCCAAAGGTCTCCTCCAGCGGGGTGTGTTTGAAGAGCTGGTTAAGGAGTACCCGGCTGTTGGTATCCCGGCGGAGCTCCAGTACTACCCGCAGGCCGCTCCGGTCGGATTCGTCCCTGAGCTCGGTTATGCCGTCGAGTTTCTTTTCCCGTACCAGTTCCGCTATCTTCTCCACCAGGCCTGCCTTATTTACCTGGTAGGGAATCTCGGTCACCACGAGCCGCGGCCGTCCGCCCTCGGTTTCCAGTTTCACCCGCGCCCGTACCCGGATGCTTCCCCTACCCTGGCGGTAGGCCTGCTCCACCCCCTGCCGTCCTACGATCATTCCTCCGGTGGGAAAGTCCGGACCCGGGACCAACCGGAAGAGTTCCGCCTCCGGGAGGCCGGGGTTATCGATCAGGGCCACCAGGGCGCGGATAATCTCACCCAGATTGTGGGGGGGAATATTTGTGGCCATTCCCACGGCTATGCCGGCGCTGCCGTTGATAAGCAGGTTGGGAACGCGCGCCGGCAGCACCGCCGGTTCGTCGAGGGAGCCGTCGTAGTTGGGGATGAAATCGACCGTTTCCTTTTCTATGTCTTGCAGCATCTCCATGGCCAGAGCCGAGAGCCGGGCCTCGGTGTAGCGCATGGCCGCAGGTGCGTCCCCGTCCACGGACCCGAAGTTGCCGTGCCCGTCTACCAGAGGATACCGGCTGGCAAAGTCCTGGGCCATGCGGACCATGCTCTCGTACACGGCCGCGTCGCCGTGGGGATGGTAGCGGGCCAGGACATCCCCGACCACGCGCGCGGACTTCTTGTGCGGGCGGTCGGGGCCCATACCCGCCTCGTACATGGCGTACAGTATCCTCCGCTGGACCGGTTTGAGCCCATCCCGCACGTCCGGAAGCGCCCGCCCCACGATTACACTCATGGCGTAATCGATATAGGACCGCCGCATCTCCTCTTCCAGGTCTAACGGTACAACCTTACCTGTCGCTTCGGCCATAGCCTCACCCTCTCAATCCCTTGCAAACCTATACGTCCAGGTTCCTTACTTCACGGGCGTGTGCTTCGATGAAACGCCGCCGCGGTTCTACCCTGTCACCCATGAGAATGCTGAATACGCGGTCTGCCTCGGCCGCGTCCCGTACCGAAACGCGCAGGAGCGTGCGCTTCTCCGGGCTCATGGTAGTCTCCCATAGCTGCTCGGCGTTCATCTCACCCAGACCCTTGTAGCGTTGAACACTCACCCCTTGCCGCCCAAGCCGCTGCAGTAGCGGCTCCAGTTCGGCCTCGGTGTAAAGGTAATATTCCTTCTTCCCCTTGACCACGCGGAAGAGGGGCGGCTGGGCGATGTATACGTATCCGCTTTCGATAAGCGGGCGCATGTAACGGTAAAGGAAGGTGAGTAGCAGAGTGCGGATGTGCGCGCCGTCCACATCGGCGTCGGTCATAAGGATGAGCTTATGATACCTGGCCTTCTTTAGGTCAAAATCCTCCCCCACCCCTGTACCCATGGCGGTAATAAGGGCCCGGATCTCCTCATTGCCCAGAACCTTGTCGAGTCTGGACTTTTCCACGTTGAGTATCTTGCCCCGCAGGGGCAGGATGGCCTGGAAGCGTCTGTCCCTCCCCTGCTTGGCCGAGCCGCCGGCGGAATCGCCCTCCACCAAATACAGTTCCGCCTGGGCCGGGTCCCTAACCGTGCAATCGGCAAGCTTGCCCGGCAGGGTGGTCACTTCCAGACCGCCCTTCCGCCGGGTGAGTTCCCTGGCCTTCCGAGCTGCCTCTCGGGCGCGGGCGGCGAGCAGGGCTTTCTCCACCACCCGGCGGGCCACCGCCGGCGTCTCCTCCAGGTAGGTGGCCAGGCCCTCCCCTACTACGGCTTCGACGATTCCCTTGACCTCACTGTTCCCCAGGCGGGTCTTGGTCTGACCCTCGAACTGCGGCTCGGGAACCTTAACGCTCACCACCGCCGTGAGGCCCTCCCGGATGTCCTCTCCGGTCAGAGCCACCTGGTCTTTGACCAGGTTGAAACGGCGGGCGTAGTCGTTGACCACTCGGGTGAGCACGGTCTTGAGTCCGGTTTCGTGCACTCCTCCCTCCCGGGTGTGGATATTATTGGCGTAGGACAGGATGTTTTCCACATAACCGTCGTGGTGCTGCAAGGCGACCTCCACGGTTACCCCGTCCCTCTCGCCGGCCAGGTAGATGGGCTCGGGATACACCGGCTCTCTCCCGTCATTCAGGTAGCGCACAAAATCCACCAGACCGCCGGTATGGACGAACTTCTCACTGCGCCCGGTGCGCCGGTCCTCCAGGGTCAGCTCCAGGCCACGGTTGAGGAAGGAAAGCTCGCGCAGCCTTTCGGCAATTACTTCGTACTCGAATTTGATGTGGGGAAAAATCTGTGGATCGGGCCGGAAAGTTATGCTGGTACCGGTGCCCTCGGCAGGCCCTACTACTTCCAGCTCGCTGACCGGTTCCCCGCGCTGGTAAGACTGGCGGTACAGGCGGCTGTCCCTCTTGACCTCTACTACCAGTTCTTCCGACAACGCATTAACCACCGACACCCCTACTCCGTGGAGACCGCCGCTCACCCGATACCCCTTCCCGCCGAACTTGGCGCCGGCGTGCAGCATGGTAAGAGCTACTTCTACCGCCGGCCGCCCGGTCGCCGGGTGGATATCGACAGGAATACCCCGACCGTCATCGGTGACCGTAATCGCTTCGCCGTGGTGGATAACCACCTCGATGCGGGTGCAGTAACCGGCCAGGGCCTCGTCTATGCTGTTGTCCACCACCTCGTAGACCAAATGGTGCAGCCCGTCGGGCCCGGTATCGCCGATATACATACCCGGGCGGCGCCTCACCGCCTCCAGGCCCTCTAACACTTGTATTTGGCTGGCATCGTAAATTTCTTCTCGGCCGGTCTCCGCCATTTTCACCCCTCCGATATTCCGGCAGCCATTCTAACATAAAGCCGTAACGGCCACAAGCGCTGCAGCACCTGGGTTCTTCCCGGTTTCTTTCCAGGCAACGCTGGGATACGTGGGTGGAGCACCGTGGCTATCCCTCGCTTGCCTGGCGGGTCGCGGTTCCGCCGGGAACCTGGAGTGAACCCCTCATAGACCCGCCGGAGGCAGAGGCCGAATCTCCCCGCCCTTCACCTCCACCGCAGTAACGCCGCTCCAGCGCCGCGGCAGAAGCAAGGTCTCGGTAGCGGTGACCACCACCTGAGGCCACGACTCCAGCACCTCCCCCAGCCATTCGCGCCTGCGGGCGTCGAATTCAGCGAAGATGTCGTCCAAGAGAAGCAAGGGCTTCCGTCCCAAGATCTCTTCTGTGACCTGGGCCTGAGCGAGCCGCAGGGCCACGGCCACCTCTTTCTGCTGTCCCCGTGAGGACCAGCTGCGTGCCTCGCGGGCCTGCACCAGGAGCTCGAGTTGATCTCGGTGGGGTCCGACTCGGGTATATCCTGCCTGGCGGTCCGCCGGCCGGCCGCGGCGCAGCAGTTCGAGTAATTCCTGTTCCAAATCGCACGCTTGGGGATCCGGGCCCACGGGCGAGTAGCGTATGGTGAGTTCTTCGCTGCCCCCGGCCAGAGCGGAATAGTTCTTTTCCGCACGCGTCCTAAGCCGCTCCAGGATCCGCAGCCTTTCTCTGATCAATCGCGAACCGTAGCGCGCCAACTCCTCCTCCCAAACCTCTATTCCCTCCGATCGGTCCCGGCGCAGGCACACGTTTCGCTGCAGCAGTGCGCGGCGATAGGCTCTCAAGTCCGCCAGATAACCGGGAGCCAGGCGGGCCAGGAAGGCGTCCAGGAAGCGTCGCCGCCACAGCGGTTCCCCATGCACCAGAACTACGTCCGACGGCCAGAATGACACCACCGGAAAGAGGCGAAATATCTCCGCCGCCGACCCGGCCACCCCGTTGAGGAACTGCTGGCGTTTTCCCTGTCGACTTACCACCGCCCGCAGGTGCAGACTGCGCCCCGCCGCCGTGACCTCGCCCTGTACCTCGGCCCAGGATTCTTCGTACTGGATCATCTCCGCGGGGGCCGTCAGCCCTCGGCCCAGTATCAGGAAGCAGACCGCTTCCAAGAGGGAGGTCTTCCCTTGAGCGTTGGCCCCCAAAACAGCATTAACGCCAGGCGAGAATGGCACCTCTGCCTGGCGGTACAGCCTGAAGTGACGGAGTCTGAGCCGGTTCAGGGACATCGGTAGACAAGTCTCACCCGCCTCCACCCAATCACCCTGTCCTAACGATTACCGGAAGCACCAGGTACGTATACCCCTCGTCCCCTTCCGGACGCAGGACGGCGGCGCTGAAGTCCCGGTTGAAACCGAGGCTCGCCCTGGAGCCCGGCAGGGCCTTCAGGCCGTCCAGGAGATACCTCACGTTAAAGAACACCTCTCCTCCTTCGCCCACTACCCGCGCCTCGACGGGTTCCATCAGGGTACCGATGCTACTCCGACCGCTTACTATAAGCACTCCCGAACCGATTTCCAGACGGACGATATTGGCATGGGTCTTATCCTCTTCCCTCACCAGCACGGCAGCCCGCTCCAGGGCCTCAAGGATGACCGAAACCTCGACGCCGACGGTGGTGGTAAGTTCGCGCGGAATCACGGCTTCGTAGTTAGGGTACCGCCCTTCTATTACCCGGGATAGAAGGAGAAAACCCTCGCCCTGAATGCTTACCTGTTGGCGGCCTACGGTAAGGCTAAGCCCCTCCTCCACTCCCTGGGCCAAGCGGGCGGCGATCTCCACCGTCCTCCTGGGCACCACGGCCCGAACTTCCGATTCCACCGTCACCTCGCAATTCACGCGCCACCAGGCCAGGCGGTGAGTGTCGGTAGCCACCAGGTTGAGGGGTCGGTTCGGACCCAGATCCCAGAGGATGCCGTTAAACATCGGCTGCACGTCGTCGTGGCCGCAGGCGATGACCACCTGTTTCAAGAGGGCCTGCCATTGCTGTGCGTCAAGAGTAATTCTGGCCCCGGTCTCCGGTTCGGGAAAGGCGGGGAACTGTTGCGCATCCAGGGTGGTGATCTGGTTTTGCCCCCGCGCATACCGAAGCAACACGGAGTTGTCCGCCTGTTCAGCGGCCACTTCCCCCTCCGGCAAAAAGCGGATCAGTTCCGCCGTCTGGTGTCCCGGGACCACCAGCCTGCCCGGGGTGAGGTCGCTCGCGGGTACCCTTACCCGTAGCGACACCTCCAGATCGGTAGCGCTTAACCATAATCCGGAGGCTTGCGCCTCCACCAGGATTCCCGCCAAAGTCGGAACACTGGGCCGACTAGGTAGCGCCCGGGCAACCAGCTGGAAACCCGCGCTGAGATCCTTCTGTTGGGCGCGAAAGCCAAGAGGCATGTGCTGATTTCCTCCTTAGCATTCTCTATTACTTTATCGAACCTCCAGTAAGTAGTCTTCGTCGTAGGGGCTGGGTATGGTGTGGATAAGGTGTCAAGGCGTAGGACCAAGAGGCAGCCGGTTCGAGCTGCGATTTTGAATAAGTCGTTTACAAGGACTGAAGTTGCTCGATCAGGTCTTTCACAGCCTGTTGCAGTACCGGGTCGGTCTGCAGGTCCCGGGTTATCTTTTCGCAGGCGTGGATAACCGTGGTGTGGTCGCGTCCGCCGAAGGCTTCTCCGATGCGGGGCAGGGAAAAGTCGGTAAACTCGCGGCAAAGATACATGGCGATCTGTCTCGGAAGGGCCACGTTGCGGCTGCGCTTCTTAGCCCGCAGGTCTTCCGGCCGCAAGTGAAAATAGCTGGCCACCAACCTTTGAATAATCGGGATGGTGATCTTCGGAGCCTTGTTTTTGGGCAGCATGTCCGCCAGGATGGTGGCCGCGGTTTCTGCGTCGACTTCGCGCTGGTAGAACGACGCATAGGCGGCTACCCGGATTAAAGCCCCCTCCAGTTCGCGAATGTTGGCCTGGAACTGCGAGGCGATGAAGAGCATTACCTCGGTAGACAATCGCGCACCTTCGAGTTCGGCTTTCTTTTCCAGGATGGCGATGCGGGTTTCCAGATCCGGGGGCTGGATGTCGGTGATCAGTCCCCATTCGAAGCGGGAGCGCAGGCGGTCCTCCAGTGTAGGTATATCTTTGGGCGGCCGGTCGCTAGATAGAATGATCTGGCGATTTGCCTCATGCAAAGCGTTGAAGGTGTGGAAGAACTCTTCCTGGGTGCGTTCCTTCCCCGCCAAGAACTGCACATCATCCACCAGGAGGACGTCGATGTGTCGGTACTTGCTGCGGAAGTCCTCGGTGGTGTCGTCCCTTATGGCGTTAATGAGTTCGTTGGTGAACTGCTCGGACGACACGTATACCACCCGGTAGTTAGGTAGACGGGCCAGCACGTGGTGGCCGATGGCATGCATCAGATGTGTCTTTCCCAGGCCCACTCCTCCGTAGATGAAAAGCGGGTTGTAGGTGCGTGAAGGATTCTCGGCCACGGCAAGAGCGGCGGCGTGGGCGAAGCGATTGCTGTTGCCCACCACAAAGGTTTCAAACGTGTACTTGGGATTGAGAGGCATGGACAGGCAGTCCTCGTTCGGACCGCGGGCTTCGGCGCCCGGCGGCAAAATGAACTGTATCTCCAGCTGCCGGTTGGCTACCAGACGCAGAGCGTTCTTTATGAGCGGTGCGTAGTTGTCCTCGAGCCAGTCGCGGGCGAACTGGTGAGGGACGCCGAGATACAGAGTGTTTCCCTGCAATGCCAGTGGCCGGGCGGACTGAATCCAGGTCTCGAAACTGGGGCGACTTACCTGCTTTTGAAGCAATTCTAGCGCCTGTTCCCAGATGGTCTGGACATTTTGGGAAGGCAAGGCCTCTTGACCTCCCAATGCAGGTTAAGGCTGGACCTATGTTAGCAGGAGTCGGGGTAAAAGGCAAGACCGGGGAAGTGCGAAGGTTGGCGAAGAAGGGCGAGATGGTAGCTGGCACCAACTCGGACTGGCTCCCGCACCGTCTTTTCGTCTTGACAGGTGGCCGGTGGTTGCGTAGACTAGGAATGGGTTGCCTAAGAAAGTCTCGTGGGGAGGTGTTGCCAGGCCGCCGGGGGCGGGTCTGGCAATAATGCATTGAAGCGGACTTATCAGCCGAAAATCAGACGTAGACATCGCCGCCACGGTTTTCTGGCCCGCATGCGCACCAGAACGGGACGGAGGATTATAGCTCGTCGGCGGGCGGTCGGCCGGAAACGTCTGGCGGTTTGAGGCGACTGAGGATTGCTTCCGCGGAGCAACCGCCTGCGGAGGAGCTCAGACGTCCGGGCGGTGTACCGGGAGGGCCGGGTGGCTTACGGTCGCTACGTTGCGGTGCGATGGCGCCCCAATTGTCGGCCGGTTAGTCGATTTGCCTTTTCGGTGTCGCGGCAGGTGGGCAAGGCGGTGGTCAGGAACCGCTACAGGCGTCGCCTACGGGAGGCCCTTCGGGCGCGGCTGGGCAGGCTGGTTCCGGGATACGATGTGGTGGTGAGAGTGTTGGGGGGGGCGCGAGGGCAGAGGGCGGCAGATTTTGCGGCCTTGGCGACCGACTTGGAAGCGGTGTTGAGGAAGGCGGGGCTGTTGAGGTGCGGGTGTCGCTGAGATGTCTGCTGGCGTTGATAGCGTTTTACCAGCGGTGGATATCGCCCTTGACGGGGCCGCATTGCCGGTTTTATCCGAGCTGTTCGGAGTACGCGCGGATCGCCTTAGAACGCCATGGGTGGCGAGGGGTGGGATTGGCGCTTTTACGCTTGCTTCGCTGCCATCCTTTTTCCGCCGGTGGCTGCGATCCGGTCCCATAAGCAGTCGGGAGGTGGCACCTGGCTTAAGCCGGCTACTTAAGGTTTAGGCGCAGGGCAAGAAATTGGGTGTACTGGTTAACTGGCTCTCTCAGGCGATTCAGTTCTTTTACATTCTGTGCTCGCATTTGGGGATACCCAGCTACGGTCTGGCCATAATCGTGTTTACGGTCGTGGTGAAGGCCGTTTTACTCCCTCTGACTCTCAAGCAACTACAGGCCATGCGGCGGATGCAGTTGCTTCAGCCTAAGGTGCAGGAGATACAGAAGCGGTACCGCAACAATCCTCAAAAGGCCCAGCAGGAGATTATGCGGCTCTACCAGCAGCACGGCGCCAATCCCCTGGGCGGCTGCTTGCCTCTGCTGATCCAATTGCCTATTCTATGGGCGTTGTTCATGGCTCTCAGAAGTTTCTTTGATCCGGTGCAGCATCCGGCGTATGTTAACCTGGCGGATGCCCGGTTCCTATGGATACCCAATCTTGGGGTGCCGGACCCGGTAATACTTCCGCTGTTGGCGGCGGGCTCTACGTTCCTCCAGCAGTGGGTGACGATGAATCTCTCGGGAACGACGGACCAAACGCAGAGGACGATGCTCTACATTATGCCCATCTTCATGGGGTGGATCTGCCGTAGCTTCCCTGCCGGTCTGGCGCTTTACTGGGTCGTTTACTCTCTGGTGGGTATCGTGGAACAGTTTCTGCTGCGCCGGGAGCCGGTAGGCGTTAAGGAGGAGATCAGGGCGAAATGAGGACGGTGGAAGCGGCGGGGAAAACGGTGGAAGAGGCGATCGAGTTCGGTTTGCAGGAGCTGGGCGCGCCCCGGGAGGAAGTAGAGGTTGAGGTGTTGGAGGCCGGAAGCAAGGGGTTTCTGGGCCTGGGAGCGCGGCTGGCGCGGGTGAGGCTGACCTGGCGCCAGGACTTCGGGAGGCTGGCTTTGGAGTTTCTGCAGGAAGTGTTCCGTGTTCTGGGGGTGGCGGTGAGGGTGGAGGTCTCGGAGCGCGACGGCTGTCTTTACGTCGCGTGCCGGGGCAAGGGCCTGGGAGTGCTTATCGGTCGGCGGGGGGAGACGCTGGACGCGCTGCAATACCTGGTGAACCTAGTCGTGCGAAAGCGGGCGGGTCGGCAGGTGCGGATAGTACTGGACGTGGAGAACTACCGCCGACGGAGAGAGGACACTTTGGTAAGGCTGGCCCGGCGGCTGTCGGAGAAGGTTAAGCGCACCGGGAACCGAGTGGTTCTGGAACCGATGACACCGCACGAGCGAAGGATAATCCACATGGCGCTTCAGGGGGACAGTCAGGTATATACTTTCAGTGAGGGAGAGGAACCCTTCCGCAAGGTGGTTATCGCGCTGCGCCGTTAGGTCCCTAGGTGTGGAGGCGGCCAGTGCCGGAACTTTGGCGGCCCAGTGATGCTTGCATTGCTGGGTCTTTCGTGTTTTAAGGGGTGGAAGAAGGTGGAAGAGACTATTGCGGCGGCGGGCACGCCTCTCGGCGAGGGTGCCATTGCCGTGGTGCGAATTAGCGGACCGCAGTCGCGGACCATCCTGGAGAGGATCTTCGTAGCCCGGCGGCCGGGGCCCCTGATCCCATTCCAGCTGCGACTGGGTTGGGTGCTGGACCCGGAGACGGGTAGGCGGCTGGACGAGGTGCTGGCCACCTGGATGCCTCAGGGGCGAAGCTACACGGCGGAAGAAATGGCGGAAATTCACTGCCACGGCGGCATCGCGGCCGTGCGGAGCGTCTTGCGCCTGGTGTGGCGTGAGGGGGCGCGGCCCGCCGGTCCCGGTGAGTTCACCCTGCGGGCTTTCTTGAACGGGCGGCTGGGTCTCACCGAGGCGGAGGCAGTCCTGGACCTGATTCGGGCACCGGGAGAGGCGGGACTGGAGGCGGCGGTCCGACAACTGGCCGGAGGGCTGCGGCGCTGGAGCGAGGACTTGTGGAGCGCGCTGCGGTCGGTATTGGCCGAGGTGGAGGCCAGTATTGACTTTCCGGAGGAAGTGGGCGAGGCCGAACGCGGCCGGCTGGCCTCGGAACTGGAGGGTATCGGGCGGCGGGCGAGGGAGATGCTGGCTAGGGCCGAACAGGGCCGGGTGGTCAGAGAAGGTTTGCGGGTGGTGCTGGTGGGGCGGCCGAACGCGGGTAAGTCCAGCCTGATGAACGCTCTGGTGGGACGGGAGCGGGCCATCGTTACTCCGATCCCCGGGACCACGCGGGACGTTCTGGAAGAAGCTCTGGATTGGGGTGGCCTGCCGGTATGTCTGACCGACACCGCCGGCCTGGGCCCGGCCCGGGATGGGGCGGAGGCGGTGGCGGTGGAGCGGGCGCGGGAGGCCCTGGGGCGTGCGGATGTCCTGCTCCTGGTGGTGGACGGGAGTGAGGAGGACGGGGGGAGTCTGGCTGCCGAAGTACCCCGCGACAGGGCCGTGGTAGTGGTCAACAAGGCGGATCTCTTCGGGGAGGTGGTACGGCGCCGGTGGGAGGAGGTATTTCGGGGGTGGCCGGTGGTATTTTGCTCGGCCAAGGAAGGCTGGGGACTGGACGAGTTGAGGGAGAAGGTGCTTGAGCTGGTGGCCGCCAGGGGAATACGGCCGGGCGACAGTCCCCTGATTACCCGGGAGAGGCAGCGGCGCCTTCTCGAGCGGTGTGAGGCGGCAATAGCAGAGGCCAGGGCGGCGCTGGCCGAGGGGCTGCCTTTGGAGGTAGTGGTCGTGAACCTCAACGAGGCCGGGGAGGCCCTGGGGGAGTTGACCGGCCGGCAGGTGCGCCAGGAGGTCTTGGAAGAGATTTTCAGCGAGTTCTGCGTGGGGAAGTGAGGCGGCGTGAGTAGCCCGAGGTATTACGAGGCGGGGGCCTACGACGTGGTGGTCGTGGGGGCCGGCCACGCGGGTTGTGAGGCGGCCCTGGCGGCGGCGAGGCTGGGATGCCGGACGCTGGTGCTCACGTTGAGTTTGGACAACATTGCGTTGATGCCCTGTAATCCGGCCATCGGGGGGCCGGCGAAGGGGCACTTGGTCCGGGAGGTGGACGCTCTGGGGGGGCAGATGGGCCTGGTGGCGGACGCTACCTACCTGCAGATGCGCACCCTCAACACCGGTAAGGGACCCGCAGTGCGGGCGTTGCGGGCACAGTCGGACAAGAAGGTGTACCAGCGGGAAATGACCCTGGTGCTGGAGAACCAGGAGGGCCTGGACGTCAAGCAGGGCGAGGTAGTGGGTATAGAGGTGGAGGGCCAACGGGTACGGGCGGTGGTGACCCGGACGGGTGCGCGTTTCCGGGCGCGGGCGGTGGTGCTGACTACGGGGACCTACCTGCGGGGACGGATCATCGTGGGAGATTGTTTCTGGGATGGGGGCCCGCAGGGCCAGTTTGCCGCCCAGGGTCTGGCCCGGAGCCTGCGCGAACTGGGTTTCAGAATGGGCCGCTTCAAGACCGGTACGCCGCCGAGGGTGGACCGGAGGTCCGTAGACTTCAGCGTGATGGAGGAGCAGAAGGGCGATCCCGAGCCCGGGAGTTTTTCCTTCCTGAGCGACCGGCCGACGCGACCGCAGTTCTCGTGCTGGCTTACCTACACCAATGAGCGCGCCCATGAGCTGATAAGGGCGAATCTTCACCGGGCGCCCCTCTTCACCGGCCTGATCGAGGGCCGGGGACCGCGTTACTGCCCGTCGATCGAGGATAAGGTGGTGCGCTTTGCCGATCGGGCGGCGCACCAGGTGTTCCTGGAGCCGGAAGGTTTGGGTACGAACGAGATGTACGTACAGGGCTTATCCACCAGTCTTCCGGAGGACGTGCAACTGGCGGTGTTGCGCAGCATTCGCGGTCTGGAGCGGGCGGAGATGATGCGGCCCGGCTATGCCATCGAATACGATTACCTCGATCCGACGCAGCTTTGGCCCAGCCTGGAGACCAAGCTCATCCGGGGCCTGTTTACCGCCGGGCAGATTAACGGCACCTCCGGGTATGAGGAGGCTGCCGCTCAGGGTCTGATGGCGGGGATTAACGCGGCGCGCTACGTGCGGGGGGAGGAGCCGGTGGTGCTCCAACGCTCTCAGGCCTATATAGGGGTGCTGATCGACGACCTGGTTACCAAGGGGGTGACCGAACCGTACCGCATGCTTACTTCGCGGGCCGAGTACCGGCTGCTGTTACGGCACGATAATGCCGATCTGCGGCTGACGGAACTGGGTCGGAAGATCGGGCTGGTAGATGAGCGGCGGTACCGGGTTTTCCAGACCCGGAGAGAGAGACTGGAGAAGGCGCGGCGGAGGCTGGACGAAACGGCGGTTTCTCCGGAGGAATGGGAGGCCAGGGGCTTGGCGGGACCGCTTGGCCGGGCGGTGAGCCTGGTGGAGTTGTTGCGCCGGCCGGAGGTGCGGTGGGCGGACATCTCAGTATGGCTGGGGGCAGATGGCGACCTTCCGTGGGAAGATGCGGCGGAATTGGAGGCCGAGGTGAAATACGAAGGTTACCTGCGGCGGCAGGAGGAGCAGGTAAGGCGGGTGCAGCGGCTGGAGGAGGAGAGGCTGCCGAGAGATCTGGACTACGGCGGCATTCGGGGGCTCTCCCGGGAGGCGCAGGAGCGGCTGACCGCGGTACGGCCGGAGACCGTGGGCCAGGCGGCGCGCGTCCCGGGCGTGTCGCCGGCGGACGTTGCGGTCCTGTTGGTGCATCTGGAAAAGGAGAGGCGGGCGGCGAGGGGTGGGCGGTCGGGCTGAGCTGGAGTACCTCCGGCGGGCCTTGGCCCGTCAGGGAATAGAGATTCCTCCCGCGCGGCTGCAGTGCCTTGCTGGCTATGCGGGGAAGCTTCTGGAGGCGAATCGCCGGGTCAACCTCACGGGAGCAGCCAACTGGGAAGAACTGGTAGACCGGCAGTTGGTGGACTGCGTGGTAGGATTGGGGCTAATTAGCTGGGACGGGGTGGAGCTGGCGGTTGACGTGGGCAGTGGCGGGGGCCTGCCGGGGCTGGTGTTGGCGGTACTCCATCCGGCAGTGAGGGTGCGCCTGGTGGAGTCGCGGGTCCGGCGGGCACGCTTCTTGCAAAGGTGCGCGGCCGAACTGGGGCTGGCCAACGTGGAGGTAGCGGTGGGGCGGGCGGAGGAATTGGCGCACCGCGGTGAATGGCGGGAGGCGGCGGATCGGGTTACGGCCAGGGGATTGGCGCCCCTGGCCGTGTTGCTGGAGCTGAGCCTGCCCTTCCTGGCGCCGGGAGGCCGGCTGCTCGCGTGGAAGGGGCCGGCAGTGGTGAGGGAGCTGGAGGAGGCAGCGGTAGCCCTGCGGGTTCTGGGTGGAAGGGTGGCGGGCCGGTACGGATACCGTCTGGCCGACGGGAGGGAGCGTTGGCTGTTGGTGGTGGAGAAGAACTCCGCCACCCCTCCCCGCTACCCTCGGCGCCCGGGAGTGCCGGAGAAGAAGCCCTTGGGTTGGTCGCGGCGGTTGGAGGAAGTGGATGGTGCTTGTTGAATACTTAAGGCGAGGCCGTGGACGGGGGCGGTCGGGCTGGGGGGAGAGGCGTGGGCCGGGTGATCGCCATTGCCAACCAGAAGGGCGGGGTTGCCAAGACCACCACCGCGGTGAACCTCGGTGCGTGCCTGGCGCTGGCCGGAGAGCGGGTGCTGGTGGTGGACGTGGACCCGCAGGGCAACGCCTCCAGCGGGTTGGGCGTGGATCGGCGGCGGCTCTCGCGCTGCATTTACGACGTGCTGATCCGAGAGGCAAGCCTGGGGGCGGTGATAGTGCGGACCGAGTTGCCGGGGCTGGAAGTGGTGCCGGCGACGGTCCGGCTGGCGGGGGCAGAGATTGAACTGGTCGCCCTGGAGGGCCGGGAGAAGCGGCTGGCCCAGGCCCTGCAGGGGGTTCGTGAGCAGTATACCTTTATTCTGATCGACTGCCCTCCTTCTCTGGGGTTGTTGACCCTGAACGCCCTGACCGCGGCGGACCGGGTGCTGATCCCCATCCAGTGTGAGTATTACGCCCTGGAGGGTTTAGGCCAGTTGATGCAGACCATTCGCCTGGTGCAGCGTCACCTTAATCCGCGCCTGGAACTGGAGGGGGTAGTGCTGACCATGTTCGACGGTCGTACCAACCTTTCCATACAGGTGGTGGAGGAGGTAAAGAAATTCTTCCGGAACAAAGTCTTCAAGACGGTTATCCCGCGGAACGTACGGCTGAGCGAGGCGCCCAGCCACGGGAAGCCGGTGGTGCTGTACGAGCCGCGGTCGCGTGGGGCAGAGGTCTACCGCGAGTTGGCGGAGGAGGTGCGGGAGCGTGGCTAGGCGAGGCCTGGGAAGGGGGCTGGAGGCCCTTATCCCTCAGGTGGAGGAGGGTCAGGGAGAGATCGTTAGCGTGCCCCTGGACCGGATTGAGCCCAATCCGTGGCAGCCGAGGCGGCAGGTGGATGAGGCGGCACTGGAGGAACTCGCGGCCTCTATTCGGGAGCACGGTGTGGTGCAGCCGATCGTGGTATCGCGGGCGGGGGAGGACCGATACCGCCTGGTGGCGGGGGAAAGGCGGTGGCGTGCCTGCCGGCTTTTGGGTTGGGAAGCCATACCGGCGATTGTCCGGGACCTGAGCGAGCGGGAGAGCATGGAGATGGCCCTGGTGGAGAACCTGCAGCGGGAGGATCTGAACCCGCTGGAGGAGGCTGCTGCCTACCGGGTTCTGCAGGACGAATTCGGGCTGACGCAGGAGGAGATAGCCAGGCGGGTGGGCAAGAGCCGGGCGCTGGTGGCCAATACTCTGCGGCTGCTGCAGCTTCCCCAGGCGGTAAGGGATCTGTTGGCCGCCGGGCAGTTGAGCGCGGGCCACGGTCGGGCGCTGCTGGCCGTGGAGGATGCGGCGGAGCAGGTGCGATTGGCCCAGGAGGCGCTCGGAAGGGGCCTGTCGGTGCGGGAGATGGAGGAGTTGGTTAGGAAGCGGCGGGCCTCTGGGCGGGGTGCACGGGCGAGGAGCACGGGTTGGGTGGAACCGCCGGAGTGGGCGGAGGCGGCCGAGAACCTTTCCGAGCGGCTGGGCACGCGGGTGCGGATACGCGGCGGCCGTGGGGGCAGGGGCAGGATCGAGATAGAATTCTACGGGCCAGGTGATCTGGAGCGCATATTATCCGTCCTGGGTGGCTAATGTTTCACGTGTTACTTTACGGTGAAACAACAATGGAGGGACCGGCATGGAGCCGTTCGGCCTGGGCCTGCTCGTCGGCCTGCTGGTGGGTGAAGGACACTTCGGAGGGGACGGTCGTCAGCCGCAGATCACCCTGCGGATGCACGCCCGCCACGCCCCCCTATTCCAGTACCTGGTCGAGATGGTGCCGGGCTCGCGCCTCTACGGGCCCTACGGCCACCAGGGCCGCAACTACTACCAGTGGATGGTACGCGGCCCGGCCCTGAGAGAACTCGTATCCCTTCTGGAGCAGACCCCCCTTGAAAGAATCGATCCCTACGCGTACGAGCGGCTCCAAGCCATGAAACAGCGCTACCGCCTGCGCTAGCTATCCGAACCGAAGGGCGAAGTCCGCCCCGAGCGCAGCGAAAGAGGAGAAACGAGCATGCTGGAAATCGCACAATGGCTACATACCCTTGACCCGTCTGCCTGGCTGGCCCTGGCCGCCCTGGTGCTGGCGGTGGTAGGCCTCGCGCGACCGCGCGCGGGAGCCCCGGCGGCCGGAGATCCGCGAAGCCTCGCACGCCGGATAGAAACGCTGGAAGAGGCGCTTCGCCGCGCCGAAGCCGAGACCGCCTCTCTCAGGCGGCGTGTCAGAGAAGCGGAAGAGCGCCTGCCCAGCCACCTGCAGAGGGTGGGTCTGGTGCGCTTCCGGGCCTTCCCGGAGGTAGGGAGCGATCTGAGCTTCTCGCTCGCCCTCCTGGACGCCCGGGGCAACGGCGTGGTGCTGACCAGCCTCTTCGGTCGGGAGGAAACCAGAGTATACGCCAAGCCCGTACATGAGGGCAAGTCGCCGTACCGGCTGGCCCCGGAGGAGGAACAGGCTCTGGCTCAGGCGCTGGCCTCCCCGCCGACCTCCCCCGCCCCCCGGTGAGAAGGGAATAGAATCCGCCCGCTCCGGAGAGCCTAAGAGCCGCCCGCCCCGCGCCGTACCGGAAGCGGCCCGAGCTGCGTAAGAGGAACGGTCCGGGCAGGATGCGGCCCTCGGCCACGAAGGCAGACAGCTCCGGGAGGAAATGCCGATGACCACTCCCCTACCCTTTGCCGACCGGACCGAGGCCGGCAGGGCACTGGCGGCCCGGCTGGCCGGCTATACTGACCCGCTGGTCCTGGGGGTGCCGCGGGGAGGCGTCGAGGTGGCGGCGCCGATCGCCGAGGCCCTAGGAGGGGAACTGGATCTGCTGCTCACCCGCAAGGTCGGCGCCCCGCTGGAGCCCGAGCTGGCGGTGGGAGCAATAACTCCGGACGGACAGGCCATCTTCAACCTGCTCCTGCTGCGGAGGCTCGGTCTGGCGCCCGAGGGACTAGAACCCGAGGTCAGCGCCGCGCGCCGAGAGCTGGAACGCCGCTGGCGGGAGTATCGCGGAGAACGCCCCCTGCCGGCGGTGCGGGGGCGCACGGTCATAACCGTAGACGACGGGATTGCTACCGGGTTCACGCTGCGGGCGGGTTTGGCCTGGATCCGCCGGCTGCAGCCGGAAAAGCTGGTAATTGCGGTCCCGGTGGCGCCTGCGGAAGTCTGGGGCGAAGTGGCGGCCGAGGCGGACGAGGCAGTCTGCCTGGCTAACCCCGAGCCCTTCTACGCCGTAGGTCAATTTTACGTGGACTTTGCCCCCGTCGACGACCGGCGGGTAATAGAACTCCTGCAGGCCAACTGGCGAAGACGAACCTAGGGGGCTCCGGGAGCCTCCTAGGGGAAAGTACGGGAAAAGCGGCTCCTCCGCCTAGCAGGACGCTTCCTGCGGCGCCAGTAAGGCAGGCGCAACCTCCGGCCTGGCGGCATAGTGGGTCTCCCAGGCGACCAGCACTGCTGCGGCTATCCGCTCGGCCATGCGCATGACCAGGCTCAGCCGCGTGTTCTGAAGCACCATGTACTCCATGTAGCCCGCCACATTTACCACCCCGGTGACGTGGAGGTCCCCTACTGAGGGTAGCTCCTTGTGAACACCCGCCCCCGGCCGCAGCGGCCCCTCGGCCACGGTTATAAGCCCAATACTATCCCTCTGGCCCAAGGACGCGTCCACCGCCACCACCAGAGGTCGGGAGCTTGAGTTGCCCAGGGTCCGCAGGTGGTCCAGGAGGTTTGTGGCGTGAACCGGGTTGTCCAGGGTGCCAAGTACCCTGGGCCCGCGGCCGCGCTCCGCCAGCTTGGAGCCGACCAGGGGACCAAGGCTATCGCCGGTAGAACGGTCGGTGCCGATACCCAAAACTATAACCTCCCGGCTGCCCTCGGGGTCCAGGCGCCGAAAGCCGGCGGCCAAGGCGCCGGCCATCTTCGCCACGGCAGCCGGGTCGTCGTAAGCCACTCGGATCCTGGGTAGAAAGGACAGCATAACAACCTCCCGGCATTGAATACCTGGTTAAGAGTATATGCCGATTTTACCCATTTTATACAGGGTTAGGCTGCCCGGCAGAAGGCATAAGCTTAACCGGTGAGAGGCTTGGGTCGCGAATTCCTGCGTTCTGCTGCGGTCTACGTGGGCACGCTCATCGGGGCCGGGTTTGCCTCCGGGCAGGAGTTGGTGGGCTTCTTTGCCTGCTTCGGCCTCTGGGGCCTGGCGGGTGCCTGCCTGGCCGGGGCGGCTTTGGGGCTGGGCGGCTGGCTGATCATGTGGTGTGCCCGCACCTCCCGGGCCACGAGTCTGCGGGAGCTCCTCGCCTCCGTGCCTCGGCCCCTGGACCGAGCCCTGGCCCTCGTCATCAGCGCCTTCCTCTTCAGCGGCCTCACCATAATGCTGTCGGCCGGCGGCACCTTACTGGAGGGACAGATACGCCTTCCCCGATTCGCGGGCATTCCCCTGATGGCCGCGCTCACGCTGGCGGCCTGCTGGTGGCGGACCGAGGGGCTGGGCCGGGTTAACACCCTGGCGGCGCCCCTGCTCATAGGGACGGTAGCCGCTACCGGCCTGATCCACCTCAGCCGGCTGTCGGCATTTCCGTCCGGTACGGACCGCATCCCGGTCGCTCCCCATTGGTGGTGGGCAGCCGGGCTGTACGCCGGCTATAACCTTCTGGCCGGAGCAGCCATACTTCCGGCCTTCGCCCACGGCGGTCCCGGTGCCGGTCGGGGTGCCCTGGCCGGCGGGTTGGCGGTGGGGGCCGTAGCCGCCCTTTGCGTACCGGCCCTGAACAGCTATCTGGACCAGGAGCTTCCGTTGCTGGCCGCCGCCCGGAGTCTCGGCGCGATGTGGGCCTGGGCTTATACCGCCAACCTCGGCCTGGCCCTGTGGACCACGGCCGCCGGCCACCTCTTCGGTCTGGCGGCTAATGCCCGAGCCTATCGACCTCGCCTGATTGTCCTCCTCCTTCTTGCCATCCCCCCAGCGCACCTCCCCTTCTCCGCCCTGGTAGGCAGTCTGTATCCACTCTTCGGGTATCTGGGCGCGGTGCTCATGCTCTGTCTGGCCCTCTGGCGCCCGAGATGTGCCGGTCGATGCTAGTGAACCGGGAGGCGCACCGGACGCCTCCCGCCCGGCTCGGCCTTGGGCAGGCGAACCTCCAGGACCCCGTCCCGATAACCGGCCTGGGCCTTCTCCGGCACCACCCGAGCGGGCAAAGATATGGCCCGCGCGAACCGGCCCCAAAACCGCTCGGCCAGCGCGAGGTTTTCCTCCTGGGCTTCCTGGGCCCTTCGGATCTCGCCCTTGATGGTAAGCGTGTCGTCGGTAACCCCGACCTCGAGATCATCCCTGTCCTGTAGCCCGGGTATCTCCGCCGTTACCACTACTTCCCTTTCGGTCTCGTACATGTCGACGCGGGGAGCGTACTCCGTGCCCGTCTGGTCCAGAGCCCGGACCAGACGATCCAGCTCCTGGCGCAGCCGGAGAAGCTCCGGCCAGGGATTGCGCGGAAGCAGGCTCACCGTACCATCCCTCCTTATCCGCCCCAAGTAATTCCCGGCACCGCCTCCGGCCGGCCCGACGGCGGTCGTCTTGCGCAACCCCCGGCGGCATCACGCCGGGGCCCCTCGGCGACAGAACCGGGGTGCGCTCCCGGTGCCCGAAGCCCGAAGGCGCGCCCGTACGCCCGATGTCTCACCGTGTCTAACCCGGCGGCCGGAGGGGAAACCGGGTAGAGCAGGAACCGACGATAATCCCACTATCCCTTCCCTCGCTGCCCATATTCTTGTGTGGACGAGAGAATATTATGCTCGGAAGGAAGGGAAGCGCATGGCAGACGCCTCGTTCCTATTCTGGCTGCTGTTTCTGTTCCTGGCCTTCTGGCCGGCCTGGCAACAGCGACAGATTGCCGCCGCCCGGCTCCGCGTCCTACGCCGACTGGAGTTGGAGCGAGGGTCGCGCGTAATTACCCTTATCCACCGACAGGAGATGCTGAGCTTCCTGGGCATTCCCCTCAGACGCTACATTACCGTGGAAGATTCGGAACAGGTGCTCCGGGCGGTGCGCCTTACCCCTCCCGACATGCCCATCGACCTGATCCTGCACACCCCGGGTGGGTTAGTACTGGCGGCGGAACAGATCGCCCGCGCCCTTCTGCGGCACCCGGCCAAGGTCACCGTATTCGTGCCCCACTACGCCATGTCCGGGGGCACTCTGATCGCCCTAGCTGCCGACGAGATCGTCATGGACGAAAACGCGGTCCTGGGACCGGTAGACCCCCAGATCGGGCAGTACCCGGCAGCCTCGATCCTGGAAGCCGTACGCCGCAAGGACGTTAACCGTGTGCATGACGAGACCCTCATCCTGGCCGATCTGGCCGACAAGGCGCTGCGGCAGGTGGAAGGCACGCTGCGCTCGGTACTGGAGACCAAATTCGGCCAGGAGCGGGCTCGCACCCTGGCCGATACCTTCGGCCGGGGATACTGGACCCACGACTTCCCCCTTACGGTGGAGCGGCTGCGGGAAATGGGGCTGGCGGTCAGCACCGACCTGCCCCCGGCGGTTCACCAGCTAATGGACCTCTACCCCCAGCCCCCGCAGCGTCGGCCCTCGGTCCAATTCGTTCCCCTCCCCTATGACGGCGAGCGACGCTAGCCGGCAGGAAACCGCAGGCGAATAGGGAAAATAAAACTGCGTCCAAAAGGGATGGGGAGGCACGGGTATGGGCGTACCGGCCGAGGAACTGGCGTCCAGGATAGGAAACCTGCAGGCAGGGCTCGCGGCACAGGGAGTGACGGCGGCCGTAATCATCCAGCGGCTGGACCTCTATTACTACGCCGGCACCGTGGGTCTGGACTACCTTGTGGTGCCCGCAGCCGGTGAGCCCCTGGGTCTGGCCCGGCATAATCCCTACGAACCCGGACCCTGGCGTACGGAGGTCCTGCGCCGCCGGGAAGACCTGGCAGGTTTTCTGCTAGAACTCGTGGGTTCCGGAGGCCGCCTGGGGCTGGAACTGGATGTGCTGCCCGCCAGGGTCTACCTTCGCCTGGCCCAGGAGCTAAAAGGGTATACGCTGGTGGACGTATCCGCCCGCATCCGGCGGCAGAGGGCGGTCAAGAGCGCCTGGGAATTGGAGGTGCTGCGGGCCACGGCCCGAAAGGACCTGGCGGTGTGGTCCGCGGTTCCGGATCTCCTCGGCCGGGCCCGGACCGATCTGGAGCTGGCGGCGGCCATAGAGGCCACGGCTCGGTGCCAGGGGCACCAGGGGCTGATCAAGTTCCGCGCCTTCAACGAGGAGATATACTTCAGCTCGGTTCTCGCCGGCCCGGACGGCGCCCTGCCGGGCCCCTGGGACACGCCGCTGTCCGGCAAGGGGGTATCGCCGACCTTTCCCCAAGGCACCTCCGGCACCCTCCTGCGGGCGGGCGAGCCGATACTCATCGACTACGGCGGCTGCTATCAGGGCTACGTCGTCGACCAGAGCCGCCTCTTCGCCCGGGGTTACCTGCCCCAGGACCTCCGGCGCGGCTACGAGGTGGCCCGGGAGATCCAGGAGGCGGTGATCGAGACCGCCCGGCCGGGCGTAGCCTGCGGGACGCTTTACGAGAAGGCACTGAGACTGGCGGAGCAGGCCGGGCTCTCCGAGTTCTTCATGGGAGCCAGGCGTGTTCCCTTCATCGGCCACGGCGTGGGGCTGGAGCTCGACGAATGGCCGGTTCTGGCCCGCAATTCCCCGGTGGCCTTGGAGCCGGGCATGGTGTTTGCATTGGAACCCAAGTTTGCTTTCCCCGGCCGCGGCGCCGTGGGGCTGGAGAACTGCTACGCGGTAACCCCGACCGGGGTGGAGAGGCTCACCCTGGCCACCGATGACCTGATCATCGTGTAGGCGGGCGAGTTATCCCCATTTTCCGAAGAGCAGTGCGGGTTTCGCCCCGGTACTTAAGGCGCGCCGGTTGCCGAACTCGGAGAGCAGGATAGGCGGGCCGAAGGCCACGGATGGCCGGTGCGGCGCGGGCACCATGGACGGGTTCCTGCGCGGTGTGATGTCCTCTCAGATAGGGGGGTGAGCGCTTGGCGGCGGACGCGACCACCGGTATTATGCGCCGCCTGCCGGCGGTAGAGCAGATCCTGCGCCGGCCGGCCGTTCAGGAATTGCTTTCTTCCTGCCCGCGTTTGGTAGTGGTGGAGGTTGTCCGAGAAGTACTGGCAGGTCTCCGCAGGGAGTTGCGTTCGGGGTACCGGAAGGAGGCTCCGTCGGCGGGCGAGGTCGAGCAGTTGGTGGCGGCTCTGGTTCGTTCCCGCTGGCGACCCCGGATGCGGCGGGTCATTAACGCCACCGGAGTGGTGCTGCACACCAACCTGGGTCGGGCGGTACTGAGCCGGGCGGCGCTGGAGGCCCTGGCCGAGGTGGCCGGCCACTACTGCAACCTCGAACTGGATCTGGACACGGGCGCGCGCGGGTCGCGGCAGGAGCACGTGGCCGAGCTCCTGTGCCGCCTGACCGGTGCGGAGGCCGCCCTGGTGGTCAACAACAACGCCGCCGCGGTTCTCCTGGCGCTCACCGCCCTGGCCTCGGGACGCGAAGTAGTGGTGAGCCGGGGCCAACTGGTGGAAATCGGCGGCTCCTTTCGCCTGCCGGACATAATGGCCGTGAGCGGTGCCCGCCTGGTAGAGGTGGGCACCACCAACAAGACCTACCTGGAAGACTACGAGCGGGCCGCGGGGCCGCAGACCGCCCTGCTGCTCAGGGTACACGCCAGCAACTTCCGCATCGCCGGCTTCACACAGCAGGTGAGCGCGGCCGAACTGGTCGGCCTGGGCCGGCGCCTCGGGGTGCCGGTAATGGAGGACCAGGGCAGCGGCCTCTTGCTTCCCCGCCAGGAGTGGTTGTTCCGGGAGGAGCCGGTGGCGGCCGGTAGTATTGCCGAGGGAGTGGACGTGGTCACTTTCAGCGGGGACAAGCTGCTCGGCGGCCCCCAGGCAGGCATAATCGTGGGCAAGGCCGAGTATCTGAACCTCATGCGTCGCCATCCCCTGGCCAGGGCCCTGAGGGTGGATAAACTTGCCCTGGCCGCCCTGGAAGCCACCCTTCGCCTCTATCTGGACCCGGCGGAAGCCGCCAGGAGTATCCCGGCCTTGAGAGCCCTGACCCTCCCGCAAGAAGAGCTGAAGGCGCGCGCGGAGAGACTGGTGGACCTGCTGGCGGCGGCGCTGGCGGGCCGGGCAGAAGTGCAACTGGTGGCCGGCCGGTCGGAGGCGGGCGGCGGTGCCCTGCCGGGGGTCGAACTGCCTACCTTCCTGGTGGAGATAAGGCCGGGTTTGGTCTCCGCCCGGGAACTGGCCGACCGCCTGCGCCGGGCAGACCCCCCGGTCATAGCCCGTCTGAGGGAGGGAGCGCTTGTCCTGGACGTTCGCACCCTGCTCGAGGGTGAAGAGGCACTGGTCGCCCGAACGCTGGCCGGGTGCCTGAAGGAGGTCTAGCCCATGGGGTTTCTGGTGGTGGGCACCGCCGGCCACGTGGACCACGGCAAGACCGTCCTGGTACGGGCGCTGACCGGAGTGGATACCGACCGTCTCAAGGAAGAGAAGGAGCGGGGAATCTCCATCGAGCTGGGATTCGCCCCCCTGCGGTTGCCGAACGGCCAGGTCGCGGGCCTGGTAGATGTGCCGGGGCACGAACGGTTCATCCGGCAGATGTTGGCCGGCGCCGCCGGCATCGACCTGGTCCTTCTGGTGGTGGCCGCCGACGAAGGGGTGAGGCCGCAGACCCGGGAACACCTGGCCATTGTGGACCTGCTGGGAGTGCAGGCCGGGATAATCACCCTCACCAAGAAGGACCTGGTAACTCCCGAATGGCTGGAACTGGTGGCCGAGGAGGTACGGGAGGCGGTAAAGGGAACGGTGCTTGCCGAAGCGCCGATGGTGGCGGTGTCGGCGTTGACCGGCGAGGGCCTGCCGGAACTCCTGGACCTTCTGGCGGAGCAGGCGGAGAAGGTTATCCCCCGCCAGCCGACCGGTCCAGCCCGCCTGCCCATCGACCGGGTGTT
This sequence comes from Clostridia bacterium, assembly GCA_024653205.1. Lineage (NCBI taxonomy): Bacteria > Bacillati > Bacillota > Clostridia > Clostridia bacterium. The sequence goes on from JANLFO010000018.1 coordinate 24,973, forward strand.
TTCCGTGCGCGGGTTCGGCACGGTAGTCACGGGCACCCTGTGGTCGGGAAGCCTGCGTACGGACCAGACGGTGGTGATCCTGCCCCAGGAGCTTTCCACCCGCCTGCGCCAGCTCCAGGTGCACAACCGCCGGGTAGGCGAGGCCTATGCCGGCCAGCGCGTGGCCTGTAACCTTGCCGGAATCGAGGTGGGCGACGTAAAGCGGGGAAGCGTGGTGGTCAGTCCCGGCGCCTTTCGGGCTACGCCTCGCCTGGACTCAGAGCTGAAGCTGCTGAGCGACGCGGGACGGGAACTGCGACACGGTCAAAGGGTGCGGTTCTACCTGGGTACGGCCGAGGTAACCGGCCGGGTGCTGCTCCTGGATCGGGAGGAACTCCTCCCCGGGGAGACGGGACTGGCCCAACTGGTGCTGGAGGAGCCGGTGGTGGCCGCCCGGGGCGACCGGTTTGTGCTTCGCTCCATGTCACCGCTGATCACCCTGGGCGGCGGCTGGATCCTGGACCCCTACGCCCCGCGGCACAAGCGGCACCGCGCCGAGGTGGTGGCGGCCCTGCGGGCGGCCGGGCAGGCTCTTCCCCAGGAGCGGGTACTGGGGCTGTTGACCCGGCGGCGCTGGGGCCTTCCGCTTGACGAATTGGCCCTCCTGGCCGGACTCGAGGCGGCGGACGCCGCAGCCGTGGTAGAGGATTTGGCCGCCCAAGACCTGGTAGTGGTCCTGGCCTACGAAGGGGGACAGTATGTGGCGGATCGGGCCCGGGTGACCCGGTGGGAGGAGGAGGTAGACGCCCTGCTGGGCGAGTTTCACCGTCAGTATCCCTTGCGTCCGGGCATGCCCAAGGAGGAACTCCGAACCCGGCTTTTCGGCCGCCTGCCCGCGCGGGCCTATTCCGGCCTCCTGGAATACTGGTGTGGCCGGGGACGGGTAAAGGATCAGGGGGGCTACGTAGCCCGGCCCGACTTTACCCCCAGCCCCAGCGGAGCGCAAAGCCAGACTCTGGAGGCCCTGCTGACCGCCTTTCGGGAAGGGAGATGGCAGCCGCCGGCGCCGGAAGAAGTGTTTGCCCGCCTGGGAGTAAAGCCTGAGGAGGGTCACGAGTTGCTGCACTACCTGGTGCAGCAAGGCGAGTTGGTGCGGGTGGGGGAGGGACTGTATTTCAGCCGCCAGGCGGTGGCCGAGGCCAGGGAGCGGATAGCCGACCTGATTCGTACCCGGGGACCGGTTGAACTGGCGGCGGTGCGCGATCTTCTGGGTAGTTCCCGCAAGTATGTTCTCCCTCTAATGGAGTATTTCGACCAGATTCACCTCACCAGGCGGGTGGGGGACAAGAGGGTGCTGTATTCCGATAGGGCCTAGCCGGGTCCCGGGCACGCCTTTCGTCTCGGCGACATAAGAGGAGAAGGGGCCTTCCGTCGGGAGACGGCGCCCACGGGCACCGATACGGAGCCGGCCGGAAGGCGAAGGTCGAACCCTAGTTCGGTCGGCTAAGCGACCGGTACGAGGGGCAAACCAGCACTCCCCTGAGACAAACTGAGGATAACTCAGGGGGGGTCTGACGTATCCCCACTTTCGAGTTAACTTGAGTTAACTTGAGTTGACTGGAGTTGACTGGCGGTACCGGGTGCTCGCCTGAGTACATTGGCAACTCGCCGGGAACCGAACTTGGCGAGGACGAGCGCGGAGGCGGGCCGGAGGCCACGGACGGCCGAAGCCGAGGAGCGCCATGGACGGCGCTTCCGAGGGGAGCCCGCCGTAGCGCGAAGGCTGAGCCTTAGTTTGGTCGGCGAGGTGACAGTACGAACGGGGAGCACCCAGTACCGCCTAAGGGAAACTGGGGATAACTCAGAGGGTGGGTCCGTTGCTCCCGGTTGCGGCCGGTGCTATAATGTAAACCGCAGCGGAATACGGGAGCGGATCGGGCCTGGTGGCCTGCCTGGACTTCAAATCCAGTCGGCGCCTGGGTGGGTGCCCGGGCGCGGTGGGTTCGATTCCCACACGCTCCCGCCATTGGGCGGGCCGGCCTAATGGCTGCGCTCCTTGATGGCCTCGGTCGGGCAGGATTCTACCGCCTGCCGGCATTCCTCCTCCAGTCCTTCCGGAACCGGGTTTACCACCGCGTGCGATAGCCCCTCGTCGTTCCAGGCGAATACCTCGGGGCAGATCTCAATGCAATCGCCGCAGGCTATGCATAGGTCCTGATCTACCGCAACTTCCATGGTGACGCCCTCCTCTGTAACCTCGCCGGCCGTTGTCGGCTTCCGCCTCAACGGGTTACCGGCGGTCTCCCCCCGGGGAAAGATCCCTTCAGGACCATCCCCCTCGGAGGGCCGTGTGGATGTTTCCACTAATTAGGGGCCGTTAAACGGCCCCTATCTATTTACAAGAGCCCACAACGACCTTCGCTCCGGCCGACGCAGATCCCGCCACAGCTCCCGACAACCTTTCGGCCGCCGGAAACCGCTCTGGAACCTACGCCCGCCTTTGCCCGACCAGCTTGCCTGCCTACGGAGCCGGCAGCCGCCGCCTGGGCGGCTGCCGACCCCCACTCCTTCCAAAGAAGGCATGCGGCAAGCAAGGTAATCTTGGCTCGACCGCTCTCGGCTCCTTGGAGACCCGGAGACAGTCGTTCGGACTGCCCCCGAGCCTTTTCGGAACCGGAGCGATCTTCCCGCCGGCTGACGTCGAGCCCTTCGACCCGACGTCAACCTTTGGCCGACCATGACCGAGCCCTCTTCGGACCCGACCATGATCTAGGCTCGGCCGTTGTGGACCCTGCGTCTATATGATTTCCTCCCACTGGGGGCGATATACACCTTCTTCCGCCGGACCGGGAAATTTTTCGGCTCCGGGTATGCGCCGGACGTGCTAGAATCGGGTGGAAGGGAGAAAGAAGGCCTATGCGTGACGAAGGCGGCTGCGGCGGCCGTATCCTGGTGGTGGACGACGAGCCGCCCATTCTGGAGCTGGTCCGGTACAACCTGGAGCGGGAAGGTTTCGAGGTGGTTACCGCCTCCGACGGGGCCGAAGGTTTGGCCCGCGCCCGCGAACGGCGGCCCGACCTCATCATCCTGGACGTCATGCTGCCGGGCATGGACGGGTGGGAAGTCTGTCGCCGGCTCCGCGCCCTTCCTGAGACGGCAGGAGTGCCGATAATCTTTCTGTCCGCCCGGGGGGAAGAAGTAGACCGGGTGCTGGGCCTGGAGCTGGGCGGTGACGACTACGTCACCAAGCCCTTCAGCCCCCGGGAGCTGGTAGCCCGAGTGAAGGCCAGGCTGAGGCCGAGACCGGTGCCCCGCGAGGACGAAGGGGTGCTGGTGGGCGGGCCGGTGGTGATGCGGGTCAAGGAGCACGAGGTCCTGGTGAACGGGGAGAGGCGCGACCTTACTCCCAAGGAGTTCGAGCTGTTGCGGCACCTGCTGCTCAATGCCGGTAAGGTGTTGCGCAGGGATTATTTGCTGGATCGGATATGGGGGTATGATTATTGTGCCGACACCCGGACGGTGGACGTGCACATCCGTTACCTGCGTCAGAAAATAGAACCCGACCCCAGCCGGCCCACGCTGATCGAGACCGTCCGGGGCGTGGGCTACAGATTCCGGGAGCGGAAGTGAACGATGTCCATCAATACGCGGCTGACCGCAACCGTAGCCGGGCTTCTCGCTCCGTTGGCGCTCGGTATGGCCTCTTATCTGGGGCAGGCGCTGCCCGCAGAGGCCCCGACCGTCTGGAGTTGCGTCGCCGCCTTCTACCTGGCCGTGGTGGCCACGGTGTACCTTTGTACCCGTCATTACACCCGCCGGCTGGAAGAACTCACCTCCACGGTGGCGGCTGCTGCCGCCGGCGACCTGAAACGCCATGCCAGCATCCTTACCGGTGATGAGGTGGGACGGCTGGCGGGCTACTTTAACGAGATCCTTCACCGCTGGCGCGAGAGCCTGCGCCAGGTTTCCCAGGAAAAGGAACAGCTCAATGCCGTTCTGACCAGCATGAGCGACGGCGTGCTTGCCGTGGATCAATGGGGGAGGATATTGCTGGTAAACCGGGCGGCCAGGGAAATGCTGGCTCTGGGTGAGAACGAGCCGGTGGGCCGTACTCTCCTGGCGGCGGTACGCAACCGGGAGCTGGATGCCACGGTACAGGCGGTCCTGAGTGAGGGGCGGCCTGTGGACAGGGAATTCACCTTTTCGCCCGGCGGCAGACGAGTCTACCGGGTATCGGCCGTACCGATTCTGGGCGAGGAGGGCCGCAGGGAAGGGGCGGTTCTGGTGCTGCGGGACGTGACCCGGATACGGCAGCTGGAGAAGATGCGCAGCGAATTTGTGGCCAACGTATCCCACGAACTGCGTACGCCCCTCACCTCCATCCGGGGCTTTGCCGAGACCCTCCTGGAGGGAGCGGTAGATGACCCGGAAGTGCGCACCAGATTTTTAGGCATAATCATCTCGGAGGCCAACCGGCTGCAGCGCCTGATCGAAGACATCCTCGTCCTTTCCTACCTGGAGGACCGACAGGCCAGACTCAAGGAGGGGCGGGCGACGCTGCCGGGCGTGGTGGCCGAGGTGGTGGCCCTGCTGGGGCCCCTGGCCGAGGCCAAGGGGGTGGAAATGAGGCAGGAAGTGAGCCCCGCCCTCCCTCCGGTGAACATGCACCCGGATTACCTTCGCCAGGTGATGGTTAATTTGTTAGATAATGCTATCAAATTTACTCCCTCCGGCGGTCGCGTGGAGATTCTGTGCCGGGCCGCGGGGCAAGGGGTGGAGGTGGAGGTGCGGGATACGGGAATCGGGATTCCTGCGGAAGCCCTGCCGCGCCTGTTTGAGCGCTTCTTCAGAGTAGACAAGGCCCGCTCGCGCGAACTGGGGGGCACCGGGTTAGGACTGGCCATAGTCAAGCACCTGCTGGAGCGCCACGGCGGGACCATTTGGGTGCGGTCGGCTCCCGGTCGGGGAAGCAGCTTCACCTTTACCGTTCCGGCGGATCTGCCGCCGGCCGGTTTACCGAACCCTAACCCGAACTTAACCCAATCTTAACCTTGATGCCTTATCATGGGTAGGAGATTGAGGCGGGTAAGTGAGGAAGGGACGTGAAGCCAAGTGGCCAAACGTTTACCCCTGATCAGGGACAGGCTTTTCGCGGGACTCGCTTTCTTTTTCGCCTTCCTGATGTTGCTCCTGATCGGGGGCATGGTGTACTTCCTGGTAGACGCCTCTGTTCCTGCCTGGAGAACCTTCGGCCCATCCTTTGTTACCGGACAGCGCTGGGATGCCATCCGGCAGGTATTCGGAGCCCTGCCCTTCATTTACGGCACCCTGGCTTCTTCTCTGCTGGCCCTTATTCTGGCCCTGCCGCTGGGTATAGGGGCGGCCATTTTTCTGGCCGAACTGGCCCCGCCCTGGGTACGGGTGCCTCTCTCCTACTTGATCGAACTCCTGGCCGCGGTACCCAGCGTGGTCTACGGCCTGTGGGGCCTGCTGGTCTTGGCCCCTGCACTGCGTTCGACCGTGGAGCCCTGGCTGGAGCAGTATCTGGGCTTCCTGCCCCTGTTCCGGGGCCCGGCCTTTGGGGTAGGAGTGCTGGCCGCCGGGGCGGTGCTGGCGATCATGATCCTCCCGACCATCTGCTCGGTCAGCCGGGAAGTGATGCTGGCGGTGCCCGACAGCCAGCGGGAGGCCATGCTGGCCCTGGGCGCTACCCGGTGGGAGACCACGTACAAGGTGGTGCTTCCCTACGGGCGGTCCGGTATCATCGGCGCCGTGGTCCTGGGGCTGGGACGGGCCCTGGGCGAAACCATGGCCGTGACCATGGTCATCGGCAACTCCCTGAGCATGTCCGCCAGCCTTCTGCACCCCGCCAACAGCATGGCCAGCATAATCGTCAACGAGTTCGCCGAGGCGGTATCCGAACTGCACCTCTCCGCCCTAATCGGCATAGCCCTGATACTTTTCGTCATCACCTTGCTCCTTAATGCTGTGGCCCGCGGCCTGGTCCGGGGAGCGGCCGGCCCATCCGCGGGGGCGAGGAGGGAATGAGGTGGCCGACTACCGTCGCCGCCGCCTGATCAGCCGCCTGGGACTGGGGCTTTGCGTGGCCGCCACCGGCCTGGCCGTCCTCCCTCTCTTCAGCGTGCTGTTTTACGTCCTGGCGCGGGGAATAGGGGCCCTGGATCTTGCCTTTTTTACCCAGATGCCCAAGCCGGTGGGTGAGCCCGGGGGTGGGATAGCCAACGCCATCGTCGGCTCGCTGGTTATGGTCGGCCTGGGTTCGGCTATGGGGATACCGGTGGGGATCATGGCCGGAGTTTACCTCGCCGAGTACGGTCGGGGTCGATTCGCCCAGGCGGTACGCTTCCTTACCGACGTCTTCATGGGTGTTCCCTCGGTGGTAATCGGCGTCTTTCTCTACGCGGTGCTGGTGGTCTCCGCCGGGGGGTTTTCCGCCCTGGCCGGTGCCGTATCTCTGGCCCTAATCATTATCCCTCTCGCCACCCGGACCACCGACGAAATGCTGCGCCTGGTACCGGCCAGCCTGCGGGAGGCGTCCCTGGCCTTAGGGGCCACCAAGGCCCGGACCATAGTGAGCGTGGTCCTGCGCAGCGCGTCCGGAGGGGTGCTGACCGGCGTCATGCTGGCCCTGGCCCGGGCGGCCGGAGAAACCGCTCCCCTGTTGTTCACCGCCCTGAGCAGCCGGCACTGGAGTCTTTCCCTGGGCGAACCCATGGCGTCGCTCCCGGTGTATATCTACACCTACGCCATCTCTCCCTTTGCCGACTGGCAGTCCCAGGCCTGGGGAGCGGCCCTGGTGTTGGTCGTCCTGGTCCTGGTTCTAAACCTGCTGGCGCGGATCGCGTCCCGGGGGCACTATCGCTACTGAGAGGGTGGACAGGTTGGGAACTCCCATTACGGTTCAGGGACTTTCTGCCTGGTATCGGAACAAGCAGGTGCTTTACGACATCGACCTGCGTCTGGTTCCGGAACAGATTACCGGCATTATCGGTCCTTCCGGATGCGGCAAGTCCACCTTTATCCGCTGTCTGAACCGGCTGCACGAACTGGTGCGGGGCGGGCGGTGCCGGGGCCGGGTGCTGCTGGGCAACCAGGATATCTACGGTCCCGGCGTAGATCCGGTGGTGGTAAGACGCCGGGTGGGCATGGTGTTCCAAAAGCCCAATCCCTTTCCCACCCTTTCCATTTTCGAGAATGTGGCCGCCGGTCCCCGTCTTCACGGGGTTCGGGGTAAGGCCCTGGCGGAGATGGTGGAACGGAGCCTGATCCAGGCCGGCCTGTGGGAAGAAGTACGGGACCGGCTGCACCACCCGCCCACCAACCTTTCCGGCGGGCAGCAGCAGCGGTTGTGCCTGGCCCGGGCCCTCGCGGTAGAGCCGGAAGTCCTGCTCATGGACGAACCCTGCTCGGCCCTGGATCCGGCCTCCACCCTGCACATTGAGGAGCTTATGGCCAGGCTAAAGGGGCAGTATACCATTGTGATAGTAACCCACAATATGCAGCAGGCGAGCCGGGTGGCGGACTACACCGCCTTTTTCCTCGAGGGGCGACTGATCGAGCACGGTCCCACCGAGGAGCTTTTTACCCGTCCCCGTGATCCGCGCACCGAGAGTTACATTACCGGCCGTTTCGGCTAGTTCGGGTGAGGAGGGCCGGCATGACCAACCCCGAAGCGGAGATACCCAACCCCAAGATCCAGGTGCGGAACCTGAACCTCTTCTACGGGGCCTTCCTCGCCCTGCGCGGGATCTCGCTGGACATACCCTCACGGGCCATAACCGCCCTGATCGGACCCAGCGGCTGCGGGAAGACGACCTTCCTGCGAACCCTAAACCGGCTGAACGACCTGGTGCCGGGGGTGCGCATCGACGGGGAAGTGCGGCTGGACGGGGAGAACATCTACGCCCCCGGCACGGACGTAATCGGGCTGCGACGGCGGGTGGGGATGGTCTTCCAGAAGCCGAACCCCTTTCCCATGTCTATTTACGACAACGTGGCTTACGGCCCCAGGGTGCACGGCATCCGGAAGCGGCGCCTGCTGGACGAACTGGTGGAGAGGAGCCTGCGCCGGGCGGCCCTGTGGGAGGAAGTAAAGGACCGGCTGCGCGCGCCCGCCCTGGGGCTTTCCGGCGGCCAGCAGCAGCGCCTTTGCCTGGCCCGCCTCCTGGCCGTAGAGCCGGAGGTAATCCTCATGGACGAGCCCTCTTCCGCCCTGGATCCGATCTCCACCCTGAGAATCGAAGAGCTGATTCGCGAGCTCAAGCATGAATACACCATTGTCATCGTCACCCACAATATGCAGCAGGCGGCCCGGGTCTCGGACATGACCGCCTTCTTCCTCCAGGGAGAGATGGTGGAGTACGACGCAACCGAGGTCATTTTCACCCGGCCGCACGATCGGCGGACCGAGGACTACCTTACCGGGCGCTTCGGTTAAGCGGCCGGCAACCCCGGGAGGCCGGCGCAATGGAGTTTGAGGCCTGGCACCGCCGCTTCTGGAACGCCTGGGTGGGCAGGGAAGAGAGGCGGGATCGCGATCCGGAAAAGCAGGTCCACACCGCCCTGGTCTGGCGTACCCTGGAACGCTACCTTCCGGGTATAGAAACGGTGCTGGACGCCGGGGCCGGCCCGGGGAGGTTTTCCCTGCCGCTGGCGCGCCGCGGGCTGAAGGTTACCCACCTGGACCTGGCGCCGGCCATGGTGGCCCGGGCGCGCCAGCGGGCGGAGCAAGAGGGCCTGGAGCTGGAATTCGTGGTGGGGAGCCTGCGAAACCTGCCGTGGCCGGACCGGCGCTTTGATCTGGTCCTTTGTCTGGATGCCCCGGTTTCTTACGTCTTCCCTCCTTCCGCCGCCATCGGGGAATTGGCGCGGGTCACCGGCCGGTGGCTGGTGGTTTCCGTTGTCAACCGCCTGGGACAGGTTCCGGTGGGATTGAAGCTGGAAGCCCGTTGGCGCAAGGATTTTAGCTTTACCCGGGCCTTCATCGACCACGGGGACTGGTTCCCGCCTCCCCGGTGGTTGCGTTTGCCGGTGGTAGGCCGGCGGATATTTCCCCCCCTCCACGCCTTTACTCCTCAGGAGTTTCTGGCCGAGCTGGAAAAGGCGGGGCTGGAGCCGGTCGAGGTATCTGCCACCGGCACCCTCGCCCGCCTGGTGGGCCGCAGGACCCTGAGGCGGATCCTCCGGCACCCCCAGTGCAGGGAGGACTTCCTGAACCTTTGTGAGAGCCTGGAGGTGCGGTCGGAGTTCTGGGGGGTAGGGGCGGAGGGCGCGGCCGGGCTGCTGGCCGTGTGCCGTCCGCGAGCCCGTGCGGACGCACCCCCGGCCGGCTCCGACCGCCACGGCCTGGCCCCTGCATAGGCCGGAGGTGGTCGGACCATAATAAACCCGGAAAAAAGGGTGAGGGAGTGACCCGGCATGGAGCTCGAGATCAGCCCCGACTCCTCCCCGGTCGAGGCCCCGGAACCCCGGCGCACGCCCCATCCGGAAGTATCACCCCCGGAATTTCCGGCGCGGCCCGAGCCTCCCGTCCGGCCCCCGGATACGGGGGTTTTTCTTTATAGGCGCGAATGGTAAAATACCCGTGAGGACCCGAAAACAGGCGAAGGAGTGAGGTCCAGTGCCCCAGGACAAGCTCACCGTGCCGCAAATCCTGGCGTTCAAGCAGCAGGGCCGAAAGATTACCATGCTCACGGCCTACGACTACGTCCAGGCCCAGCTGGTGGAAGAAGCGGGCGTGGACATGATCCTGGTCGGGGATTCCCTGGGAATGACCATGCTCGGGCTCGCCAGCACCGTGCCGGTTACCATGCAGGACATGCTGCACCATACCAAGGCGGTGGTGCGGGGGGCGCCCAACACCTTCGTGGTGGCCGATCTGCCCTTCCTTTCCTACCAGGTCAGCCGGGAGGCAGCCATCCGCAACGCCGGCCTGTTGATCAAGGAAGGGGGGGCAGACGCGGTAAAGCTGGAAGGGGGCGGCCCCATGGTGGAAATGGCGCGGGCCATCGTGGAGGCCGGCATACCGGTTCAGGGTCACCTCGGCCTCACCCCCCAGACGGCGGTGCAACTCGGCGGCTACCGGGTTCAGGGACGGGAAGAGCGGCAGGCACGTAAGATAGTGGAGGATGCCCGCGCCCTGGAAGAGGCCGGCTGCTTCAGCCTGGTCCTGGAGTGCGTGCCCACGGGGCTGGCGGCGGAGATCACCCGCGCCCTTTCCATACCGGTGATCGGCATCGGGGCCGGCCCTGACTGCGACGGGCAGGTGCTGGTCTTTCACGACGTCCTGGGGCTCTTCCGGCGCTTCGTGCCCAAGTTCGTCAAGCAGTACGCGCAGTTGCGGGAGCCCATTGTGGAGGCCTTTCGCACCTACGTGCGCGAGGTACAGGAAGGGGAGTTCCCGGACCTGGAACATAGCTTCAAGTAGGGGTGGCGGTGGTGCTTAACTGGCTCGATTGGGTACTGCTGGTACTGATTTTGCTTTTTGCCCTGCGCGGCTATTCCCGCGGTCTGGTGCGGGAACTGGGAGGGCTGGCAGCCCTGCTGGTGGGGCTGGCGGTGGCAGTACCCTATGCACCCAGGCTGGGGGAGCAGCTCGGCAGGGCGTTTCCGCTGGTGGTGGAAGGGCTGGCCGCGCAACTCTCGGCATCGGCGGCGGGCACGGAGGCTTCGGCCAATCCTCTCCTCACCTCACCGCTGGGAGACCTCTTCGGTTTGGGGCTGCCGGTCGGTACCCTTATCGGTCACTGGCTCGGCTACGGGGTGCTAACCGTCATAGCCTTTATCCTCATCTTTTTGGTCGTAGCCGGGCTGGTGCGCTGGATAAGTTCCCTGGCCAGTGCGGCCGTAAACCGTACCCCCCTGGGGGTCATCAACCGCCTGCTGGGGCTGCTGCTGGGCGGCGTGATCGGTGCCGTGATCCTGGGACTGGTTCTCAGCCTGGTCGGTTTCTTCTTGCAGCTCGGAGCCCAGCCGGGTGCACCCGGTCCGTGGCAGGCTGCCCTAAAGCACTCGGCGCTAGCCCCGTACCTGCAGCAGTGGTTCTTCGCGGTGGCCATGCAGCTAAAGGCGTGGTTGCAGCCGGTCTAGAGGGGGTGCGGCTATGGAAACCGTGGTAGATGCGCGGGGGCTGGCCTGCCCGCAGCCGGTGGTGAACACCAAGAGGGCCCTGGAAGCGGCCGGGGAAGGAGTGGTGGTTACCATCGTGGATAATGAGGTGGCCCGGGACAACGTGGTCAGGTTTGCCCGTAGTCAGGGCCTGAGAGCGGAAGTGGAGGAGAAAGGCAGCGAGTACTATATTCGTATAAGCCGTACCGGCTTTGCCGAGTTGTCCCAGCAGGCCAACCCGGCGCTGGTAGAGGTCCTGCTGGTTACCGGCGCTGCCCTGGGACGGGGCGACGAGGAGCTGGGGCGGGTACTCATGCAGAGCTTCTTGACTACCCTGGCCCAGAGCGAGCATCTGCCCCGCAAAATCCTGCTTCTTAACTCCGGAGTGAGGCTGGCCTGTGAAGGCTCCCCGGTGCTGGATAGCCTCTTGGCGCTGGAGAGCAAGGGCGTGGAAATCGTCGCCTGCGGCACCTGCCTGGACTACTACGGCCTTAAGGAAAGCCTCTGCGTGGGTTCGGTCACCAACATGTACAGCATCGTGGAAGCCCTGGCCGAGGCGGAGAAGATCCTGCACCTCTAGGGAGGGAGTCGCTTGCCCCGCTATGCCTTGGGGGACGTGGTCCGGCTTAAGAAGCCGCATCCCTGCGGGAGCGATACCTGGGAGATAGTGCGTACGGGCATGGATTTTCGGCTGCGCTGCCTGGGCTGCGGGCATCAGGTGCTAATGCCGCGCCCGAAGTTTGAGAAAAGCGTGAAGGCGCTGGTGGCCAAAACTACGGGCGGGAAGCCAGAAGAAAGGTGATGTCGCGTGGGCTTTCGTTGTGGTATCGTCGGTCTACCCAATGCCGGCAAGTCCACCCTGTTTAACGCCCTGGCCCGGGCGCAGGCGGCGGTGGCCAGCTACCCCTTCTGCACCATCGAGCCCAACGTGGGCACCGTGCCCGTGCCCGACGAGCGCCTGGACCGCCTGGCCGGGCTCCTCCAGCCGGAGAGGGTGGTGCCGGCCACCCTGCGCTTTGTGGACGTGGCCGGCCTGGTTCGGGGGGCGAGCCGGGGTGAAGGCCTGGGCAACCAGTTCCTGGGGCACCTGCGCGAGGTCGAGGCCCTGGCGCACGTGGTAAGGTGCTTCCCGTCCCCGGAGGTGGCCCACGTGGAGGGGGAGCTGGACCCGGTGCGCGACGCCGAAATCGTGGACACGGAGCTGGCCCTGGCCGACCTCGAATTGGTCGAGCGCCGCCTGGATAAGGTGCGGCGGCAGTACCGGCTGGGAGGAGAGGTGGGGCGCCGGGAGGAAGTGGAGCGCCTGGAGCTGCTGGTCGAGCGCCTCAACCGGGGCCAACCCGCCCGGGAGGTGCCGGAGGTTCCCGCCGGCCCCGATCTGCCGCTTCTGACCGCCAAGCCCATGGTATACGTGGCCAACGTGGGCGAAGAGGATCTTCCCCAAGGAGGGGAGGCGGCGCGAAAGCTGGCCGAGTACGCCGCCGCGCATAACTGCGCTTCCCTCACTCTCTGTGCGCGGCTTGAGGCCGAACTGGTGGAGCTGGACGAGGAGGAGCGGCGGGCCTTCATGAGAGAGTACGGCCTGGAGCGCTCCGGGCTGGAAGAGCTGGTGCGGACCGGATATGCCCTGCTGGGGCTGATCACCTTTTTTACCGTGGACGGGCCCGAAGTCCGGGCCTGGACGGTGCCGGTGGGCACCACGGCCCCGAGGGCGGCAGGGAAGATCCACAGCGACTTCGAGCGGGGGTTCATCTGCGCCGAGGTGATACCCTGGGAGACCCTCACTGAGTGCGGCGGCCTGGCGCGGGCTCGGGAGATGGGCTTGGTACGGCTGGAGGGCCGCGACTACCGGGTCCAGGACGGGGACGTGATCCACTTCCGGTTTAACGTGTGAGGCGTTGAAGCAGGAGAAGGCAGGAATACGGAGAAAGCCTCTATTTACGAGGGGAAGTTTCCATTTACGTTAGACACTGGCAAATAGATAGACTCGTACAGCAAGGTGCCTCATTGTAACCAGGTTGGTGGGGTAGAGGTGGCTAGGCCGGGCTACGGCATGGAACAAGTCTATTCACACACACCAAATGAGCGGGGGTGTTGGCATGATTTGGTTGTCCACCTAACTAGGGTGGCCGAACTGGCGGCCGGCTTTGCCGGGATTTTTGGTGGTGAGCCGCATGCGACCTGGGTCGGCCTTTTCCACGACCTTGGGAAGTTTCATCCGCGGTTTCAGGAGTATCTGTGGGCCCAGCACCAAGGTAAGAGCCACCCGCGAGTGCGGCACGCCGTATGGGGAGCGGCCGCCGCGTACTTGCTGCTGTACAAGACCGCCGGTGACCCTAGAGCTTGGGAAGAAGTAGCTCTTCCCGTTTACGGCCACCACGGCGGGCTTGCCACTGCCGGTCGCCTGGCCCAGGACCTGGAGGATTTTCTGCAACAAGACTCTACGCGCCTTGCGTCCATTATCCAAGCGTTGCGTTCTCTCCCCCGACCGCCTGCCCTGCGTCCGTGCCCGGCCCAAAGTACCCGCCGCGAACTCTTCATCCGCATGATCTTCTCCGCGCTGGTGGATGCGGACTATCTGGATACCGAGAGCCATTTCTCCCCTCAGGCGGCGCAGCGGCGAGAAGCGTGGCCGTCCATCGCGGAACTCTGGCCTCGATTCTTGGGCAACCAGCAGACGTTCCTGGCAGGGCGCGGGCCTGCTACCCTTGCCGACCGGGTGCGCGGGGAGGTGTATGAGGCTTGCCTCCAAGCGGCGGAAGACCCTTCCGGCGTCTGGCGGCTCACCGTGCCGACGGGCGGAGGGAAGACAAGAAGCGGGCTGGCCTTCGCCCTCAAGCACGCCCTGGTCCATGGCAAGCGCCGGGTCATAGTAGCCATTCCGTATACCAGCATTATCGACCAGACGGCTGGAGTCTACCGCGATATCCTCGGCGAGGATGCGGTTCTTGAGCATCACAGCCAGGTTCAGGTTCAGGACGATGAGGCCGAAGATGGCCTGCCGCTTCGGTTACGCCTTGCCTCCGAGAACTGGGCGGCACCGCTAATCGTTACCACCACCGTGCAACTCTTCGAGAGCCTATTTACTGACCGGCCCAGCAGAGCCCGCCGGCTGCATAATCTCGCTCAAAGCGTTATCCTTCTGGACGAGGTACAGGCTTTCCCCGCAGAGCTTCTTAGGCCCACCTTTGACGTCCTCCGGGCCCTGGTAGAGGATTACGGCGTGTCTCTGGTCCTGTCCACCGCCACCCAGCCCACGTTTGACCGCGCTCCATATCTTGAAGAGTTTTGCGGCCTCCAGGTACGGGAGATCGTGCCTCAGTACCCGGAGCACTTCCGGTTGCTCAGTAACCGGGTGCGGTACGAGTTCCGTCCGCAACCGTTAGGCTGGCAGGAACTGGCGGCTGAGATCCGCGAACTGCCTCAAGTCTTGGTGGTGCTTAATTCCCGCCGGGATGCCCTGGAAATGCTCAAGGCTTTGGGGGACGTGACGGACGTTTTCCACCTATCCACGCTCCTGTGCGGAGCCCACCGGCGCCAAATCCTGGCGGAGGTAACACGGCGTCTGCGGCAGGGCAAGCCGGTACGGCTGGTCAGTACCCAGGTAGTGGAGGCGGGCGTAGACCTGGATTTTCCGGTAGTCTACCGGGCGGTAGGTCCCTTGGACCGCGTAGTTCAGGCCGCCGGCCGGTGTAACCGGGAAGGCCGCCTTTCAGAGGGCAGGGTAGTAGTCTTTGAACCGGCGTCCGGCAGGACGCCTAGCGGTCCTTATAAAGTGGGGCTGGAAAAGGCCCGGCTCCTCCTGAAAACCCACCCGCCAGAGAGCCTCCACAATCCGCAGCTTTACCAGGAATACTTCCAAAGGCTGTTCGCCGACGTAAACTTGGACAAGAAGGACGTACAGCAGTATCGCCGCGATCTTAACTACCCCGAGGTAGCCCGGCGGTACCGGCTCATAGACGAGGAAACAGTGCCCGTGGTGGCGCCGTACGGCGAGGCGGAAGAACGGCTGCAGGAGTGGCTGGCCCGGCCCAGCCGCCGGAGCTGGCAGCGGCTGCAGCCCTACCTGGTGGGGATTTTCCACCATGAGGCGGCGAAGTTCAGGGAGGCCGGGCTGCTGGAGCCCCTGAGTACAGGCTTCTACCGGTGGCGGGGTAAGTACGACGAGCGCTTAGGGCTGGTCGGGCCGATCTACGATCCCAGCGACCTGATTGTATAGGGGTTTAGGGTTTGCGGGACTAGGGGGGGGTGCCGACCTGCTACAGGAGAGCGGCCACCTCACCCGGCGCCGGCCCGAAGAATAATATGGAGGTTCGAGGCAATTGCAAGCAGCGGGAGCGATCAGGGTTAAGGTGTGGGGGGACTATGCCTGTTTTACGCGCCCGGAGTTTAAGGTAGAAAGAGTCAGTTACCCGGTAATTACTCCCTCGGCCGCCCGGGGCATATTGGAGGCCATCTTCTGGAAACCCGAAATACGCTACGAGATAACCGCGATCGGCGTGCTGCAGCTCGGCACCCAAATGGTGATTCTGCGTAACGAAGTAGACCGCCGTCAGGCAAACGCGCCGTTCTTCGTCGAAGATGCCCGCCAGCAGCGGTCAAGCCTGATACTTAAAGATGTAGCCTACCTTATCCTGGCCGAGATGAAGCTAAGGGCACACGCCACCGACCCGATCGCCAAATATCTCGACCAATTCAACCGCCGCGTGGAGAGGGGCCAATGCTACCACCGTCCTTATCTTGGCACCCGGGAGTTTGCCGCGTTTTTCTCGGGTGATGGCGGAGAGGCACCTAACCCGTTACTGAATCTGGATCTTGGGATAATGCTTTTTGATATCGCCTTTGTGGAGAGTAAGGAGCGCACGGAACTCGAGTTCGTCCGGCACGGTCCTGGGGGCGCGAGGCGGACACGGGGATACGCTCAAGCCCTGTTCTTCCGGGCGCAACTGGAACAGGGATGGCTAAGGGTGCCACCTGAAAAGTACCATGAGCTTTACCGGCTGGAGGATGGTCCAAATGCTCAGTGCTCTAGTTGAAGCAGCTCAGCGTTTCCGGCGTGAGGGCGAGTTGCCGCCCAGGGGATACAAACCCAAAGCGCCCAAGCGGATTTGGATTGTGAACCTTGAGGAAGGTTCGGTTTTCCTTGAAGGACCATATACCCAAAAAGAGCCGGACACTCTCGCACCGCACCGCCTGTTGGCGCCGGACCGCCAGCGCTCGGGAACCCCTTCGGAAACCAACCTCAAACCCTACCTGCTGGTGGACGATGCCCGCTACTCGCTTGGTAAGGCCGAACCCGGCAAGGAAGAGGAAGCCAGGCTGCTGCACCGAGGATTTGTGGCTCTTCTAGAGAGCGCCTACAAGAGGACTCAAGTCCCAGAGTTGAAGGCGATAATCGATTTTCTGAAATCAAACAAGGTGGAAGAAGTGCGCACGCAAGTAGGGCCCAAAGACATCATACGGTTCCTGGTTGACGGTGAGGACCCGGCTGAAAGCCCGGCGGTTCAGGCTTTTTGGGCCGAGTATCTAGCAACAGAGCTAGTGGCCGGTCACCGTGCTCACTGCGGGATTTGTGGTGCGGAGGCGCACGTACTCCGCATCTTCCCGCGCGAGGTAGTAGTGCTGGGCCAGAAATGCCAGATAACCTCCTTTAACTCCGAGGCTTTTGCCTCTTACGGGAAGGCACAGACGGAAAATGCTCCGACTTGCTTTGCATGTGGCAGCGATGCAGTAGATGCCCTTGACTATCTGATCCGGAGCGAACGGCACCACCGTACCCTGCTAGTTGGGGGAGGAGCGCGGGGGTTAGAGAATCAGCTTGCGGTATTCTGGCTTCAGGAGAAGGTGGAATTGATTCATGAAGACCGGGTCTACGACCTCGAGGCCCTTCTTGGCGCCGTACTGGGAGACGTGGACCGGACAAGCGGCCCGCCGGCAGAGCTTTCCCAGCTTGACGCGTTGCTGGGCGTTCCATGGAACGCGAGGGCCAGCGCCCTAAACGTTGATGAATCCCGTTTCTACCTCGCGGTTCTTTCTACCAATAAAGCGAGGCTGGTGGTTCGGGACTGGCTTGAGACTTCGGTTGGAAGAATTAGAGACAACCTTAGGCTCTTTCTGGCCGCACAAAGAATTGTTGATCCCTACGGGCAAACACGGCGGGTGTTTCCCATACCCGTGCTCCTGGCTGTGCTTAAGGCCGGAGATCCTAATGTTACCCATGACCTCCTGCGAGCGGCCTACCTGGGGCTTAGGCCGCGTGAAGGGCTCCTAGAGGTGGCCTTGCAGCGGATTCGCAATCCGAAGGTGTTGCGGAACCCCCAGATGCTTCATCCCCTGCTGGCCCTAATAAAGCTCGTGCTTACCTATGGTGGGGAGGAGGCTATTAGCATGGAAGTCTTGGATATTACCCGTGACCGGGCAGCTTATCTCTCTGGAAGGTTACTGGCAGTGCTAGAAGAGGCGCAGCGTCGCGCTTCCGGGGGGAACCTCAATAGTACTCTGACCGACCGCTTCTATGCGGCTGTGGCAGCGGCACCGGCGGCGAACCTGGCGATCTTGCTCGCACGCGCGAAGGTCTCACACCTGCCCAAGATCCGGCGCGAAGGGCGTGGCTATAAGGAGATCGAGGGAATTCTGGAGGAAATCTTTACGCGGCTCGAGGCTCGAGAAGGGCTTCCCGCTATCCTAAACCCTAGAGATCAGGCGGAGTTCGCTTTGGGGTACTACCACCAGCGTGCGCAGTTTCGGCAAGAAGCCAGGGAGGTGTCAGATAAACATCATGGAGAAAGTATGCCTGAAAGGCGATAAGCGTCACGAGTTTATCTTGCTCTTTGACGTAAAAAGCGGAAACCCGAATGGGGACCCGGATGCGGGCAACATGCCGCGTATTGACCCCGAAACCATGCACGGCCTCGTTACCGATGTGGCTATCAAGCGTAAGATCCGGGACTATGCGGCCTTGGTTCTCGGGAAAGACATTTTCATTAGAAGTGAGGTGGCCCTCAATACTCTTATTTCTGAGGCTTTCAAAGAGGCGGGGGTAGAACCGTTACAGGCGTTGCTAAGCGAGGCAGAGCAGGACGATGAGGAGTTGCTTGCGTGGATTGGAGGCAAGCAGGAGGCTGGCTTCTGGGTACAGCAAGGCCGCGTCATGTATTCTGGCGGGGCAACCAAGCCCAAAGAGATTGCCAAGATACTTACGGATGGCATTGAGGAAGACCAGAAAGAACTTGCCAAAAAGCTTCAGCAGGTGGCCCAGCGTCTGGCGGAGGCTGCAAAGAACTACAAAGGTAAGGGTATCACACGCGAGGATCGGGAGGAGGCTCGTAAACGGCTCTGTGCCAGGTACTTCGATATTCGCATGTTTGGCGCCGTTCTATCTACAGGGCTGAACGCAGGCCAAGTAAGAGGGCCGGTGCAAGTTACCTTTGCGAGGTCTCTCGATCCAATTCTCCCCATGGATATTGCAATTACCCGTCAGGCCCGCACCACCGAGGAACGGATGGCAACCGGCAGCACCGAAATGGGGCGTAAGCCGATTGTACCGTACGGTCTCTACCGCGCCCACGGTTTCTACAATCCTTTTCTGGCCCGACAGACTGGCGTTGGGCAGGAGGACCTCGAGGCGCTTTGGGAAGCCCTTGCAAACCTCTTCGAGTATGACCGCTCGGCCTCAAAGGGCGAGATGCACGTCCGTAGGCTCTGGGTATTTACGCACGAGAACCCCAAGGGTAACGCCCCGGCGCATAGGCTCTTCGAACTGGTGCAGGTACGCAAGAAGCCCAGCGTAAGCGTACCCCGCAACTTTGATGATTACGAGATTATCGTGGAGGAGGGAAGGGTGCCGCCGGGAGTCACTCTTACCCGGCTGGTGTAATCGTGGAAGAGCTCGTCCCCATCAGCGCCTTGCAACATTACGTGTACTGCCCGCGCCAGTGCGCTCTAATACACGTGGAGCAAGTTTGGGAGGAGAACCTTTACACCCTGCGGGGCCAACGGCTTCACCAGACGGTGGACGTGCCCGATTCCGCACTGCGAGACGGCCTGCGGGTTGAACGTGCCTTGCCTCTTTGGTCGGAGAAGTTAGGTATAGTAGGCAGGGCCGATGTGGTAGAGTTCTTGCCTGACGGCACGCCTTATCCGGTAGATTACAAGACCGGGCCCCGGCGGGCGAGGCGGGCGGACGAGGTCCAGCTCTGCGCCCAAGCCCTATGCTTAGAAGAGATGTTGGGACGGGCGGTGCCGTCTGGCGCCCTTTATCATCACGCTTCCCGCCGGCGGCGCGAGGTCCGGTTTACCGCAGAGCTTCGGGCAGAGGTAGAAAAGGTCGTGGCGGAAGTGCGCGAACTACTTGGGAACGATAGGCTACCGGCGCCGGCGGCCGATAGTCGCTGTCGTGACTGTTCTCTGGTAGAGGCCTGTATGCCCCATGCCTTGCGGGGCCTCCCTGCATGGTTGGAACGGGAATGGAAATGATCTCGCAACTTCTCAATACCCTCTATGTGCAGACCCAGAGTGCCTACGTTCACCTGGACCACGACACCCTGGTTGTTGAAGTAGACAAGACCGTCCGTCTCCAGGTCCCCTTGCACCACCTGGGAGGCCTGGCCGTTTTCGGGAACGTGCTTATAAGCCCGTTTCTGATCCACCGCTTTGCCGAGGACGGTCGGAGCATTGTCTGGTTTGACCAGAACGGGCGGTTCCGGGCGCGGCTGGTCGGTCCGGTTTCAGGAAATGTACTGTTGCGAAGAGCCCAGCACGAGGCCTATGAGGATCCTGACCGCCGTGCCTTTCTGGCGCGCCGTTTTGTGACCGGTAAGATTCGCAACGCGCGCCACGTACTGCTCCGGGCCATGCGTGATTACCCTGACGTGGGTTCTCGGGTAGAGGCGGCGGCGCGCGAACTGGAAAACTGCCTTAAGGAGGCGAACAGGGCCACCGACCTGGAGGAGATACGCGGCGTCGAGGGGCGGGCGGCTGCTGTCTATTTCTCCGTGCTGGACTGTCTAATTCTAAACAAAGACGCGGCGATTCGCTTCGAGGTTCGCACTAAGCACCCGCCCCGCGATCCGGTGAACTCGCTTTTGTCATTCGCGTACACGCTTCTGGCCCATGACTGTGCCTCGGCCTGCGAGGGGGTTGGCCTCGATCCCCAGGTGGGTTATCTGCACGCCTTGCGGCCGGGTCGTCCCGCACTGGCCCTGGATCTAATGGAAGAGTTCCGCGCCTTCTTGGCCGACCGGCTGGTTCTTACCATCCTTAACCGGCGCCAAATCAGCGAGAAGGATTTTATTGAACGGCCCGGCGGTGCCGTGCTGCTTACTGATCAGGCACGGCGCACCTTCCTTGAAGCATACCAGAGAAGAAAGCAGGAAGAGATTACCCACCCATTGCTGAGACAACAGGTTCCGGTGGGCCTTCTCCCTCATATTCAAGCACGCCTGCTGGCGCGCTACCTCCGCCAGGATGCGGCCGAGTACGCGCCGTTCGTTGCGCGATGAAGAAGCTAGACATCATAGTGGCCTACGACGTGAATACCGAAACCAAAGAAGGGCAAAACCGCCTGCGCAAGGTAGCCACTATCTGTAAGGACTTCGGGCAGCGGGTGCAATACTCCGTGTTTGAGTGCCGGGTAACGCCCGCTCAGCTGGAAGAGCTTACGCACAGGCTCCTGGGCGTCATGGACGAAGAAGAGGATAGCCTGCGTATCTACGTCTTGCATGGCGGACGGGAGCGCTCGCTTAAAGCCTACGGCCGCGATCGATATGTGGATTTCGACGGACCGATGATTCTTTGAGCCTAAGTTGCGCGGACCAGCAGTGAACTAGGCTAGGCAGGGAGGTTCGCGATGTAGTGCTCATGCGGTTTCGCAGCCACCTCCGCACGTACAGCCCCTGCAGGAGGCACTCGATCCTGACCGGTTCGCGCTGTCCCCTGTGCTGGCCCTTGCACGCTGCGGCTTCCCGCCGCACACTGTAGCACCCGGCCTTCGGGCCGGGTGGGGATTGAAACCCGACCGGCAAGCGTTATTATCTGGGGGCGAACTGGTAGCACCCGGCCTTCGGGCCGGGTGGGGATTGAAACCAGGCGGTTGGTGATCCTGCGCCAGCGCTCGTGCAAGTAGCACCCGGCCTTCGGGCCGGGTGGGGATTGAAACAAGTCAAAGGTTAGGTTACGGTCAAGCAGGTCATAGTAGCACCCGGCCTTCGGGCCGGGTGGGGATTGAAACCCTTCAGGTTTCGCTGGGCTTCTACCGCCCGGAACAGTAGCACCCGGCCTTCGGGCCGGGTGGGGATTGAAACTGGCCTGCTCCCGCTGCGTGGCCGTGGCGTATACCGTAGCACCCGGCCTTCGGGCCGGGTGGGGATTGAAACTTTGCCGCACTTAGGACATCTGCTTATCATTCCGTCCCGTAGCACCCGGCCTTCGGGCCGGGTGGGGATTGAAACCCTGTGAGGCGGTGCGGGCCATGCTTTGGGTGAGTAGCACCCGGCCTTCGGGCCGGGTGGGGATTGAAACATGCGGATCTACGAGCAGTACGCGGGCCGCAAACGTAGCACCCGGCCTTCGGGCCGGGTGGGGATTGAAACCATGGGGATCACCCCGCGATTAGCGCCTTAGCCACTCGTAGCACCCGGCCTTCGGGCCGGGTGGGGATTGAAACACTCGGATTGAGTTTGACCCACGCTTTTTCCGCGTAGCACCCGGCCTTCGGGCCGGGTGGGGATTGAAACGGCTAGACGGCCTATCATCTCGATATCAGGCACCCTCGTAGCACCCGGCCTTCGGGCCGGGTGGGGATTGAAACACTCCTGCCCGGTGGGCGTATACCCACCCGGCGGGTAGCACCCGGCCTTCGGGCCGGGTGGGGATTGAAACCCCCACCTGCGCGCAAAACCTATTGACCGCCCCATGTAGCACCCGGCCTTCGGGCCGGGTGGGGATTGAAACTTCTTCTACATCGCCCTCCATACTGGCCTCTACGTAGCACCCGGCCTTCGGGCCGGGTGGGGATTGAAACTCTCTCCCATAAGCCGCTATATCCCGCTCAGACCAAGTAGCACCCGGCCTTCGGGCCGGGTGGGGATTGAAACGTGCCGGCGGGGCCGAACGCCAAGTATTGCTTCGAGTAGCACCCGGCCTTCGGGCCGGGTGGGGATTGAAACGCTTCAAGCAGCCGTGTGGCGTAGGTATGCCTTAGTAGCACCCGGCCTTCGGGCCGGGTGGGGATTGAAACTGACTGAGGTTATAGAAATGGGAAAGCGCATAAAGGTAGCACCCGGCCTTCGGGCCGGGTGGGGATTGAAACTGCGGACGCTGGCCGAGGGGACGGCCGATAAGAAGTAGCACCCGGCCTTCGGGCCGGGTGGGGATTGAAACAAGAGCAAGAGGCAGCAAGAGATGTTCGACGACTTGTAGCACCCGGCCTTCGGGCCGGGTGGGGATTGAAACAAGGTCGGGAGCCGCTGGAACGAGCAGAAGAGAGGTAGCACCCGGCCTTCGGGCCGGGTGGGGATTGAAACTCTTCCAGACGCCGCGTTAAAGCATCCCGACCTACCGTAGCACCCGGCCTTCGGGCCGGGTGGGGATTGAAACCATCTATTTTTACGTTGATCCTTCCGGCGTACTGCACGTAGCACCCGGCCTTCGGGCCGGGTGGGGATTGAAACTTCACCAGCTTAAACGGGCATATCAACATTCCGGAGTAGCACCCGGCCTTCGGGCCGGGTGGGGATTGAAACTACACAGGGGCGCTCACATCGGCAGACACGCTGGGTAGCACCCGGCCTTCGGGCCGGGTGGGGATTGAAACCCGTTCACCAGGTAGACCTTGCCGCTGCCGTCCTCGTAGCACCCGGCCTTCGGGCCGGGTGGGGATTGAAACGAACAGGTCAAGCACCCTGCCCATGCAGCTAAGCTGTAGCACCCGGCCTTCGGGCCGGGTGGGGATTGAAACTCCTCGATCTCTTCCTCGGCCTCGACCTCGGCCGCGTAGCACCCGGCCTTCGGGCCGGGTGGGGATTGAAACTGGGGCGGGATTCGCCGGCCCTGCAGCTTCTGCAGGTAGCACCCGGCCTTCGGGCCGGGTGGGGATTGAAACGCGTGGCTTCCGATGTGGGCGGGGGCTCTGCCGTGTAGCACCCGGCCTTCGGGCCGGGTGGGGATTGAAACATCGCCTACGAGGTTGCGGTTATCGGGGTTCGGGGTAGCACCCGGCCTTCGGGCCGGGTGGGGATTGAAACCCTGTGCTAGGTGCAGGGCGGCTGTAGCCCCAGCCGTAGCACCCGGCCTTCGGGCCGGGTGGGGATTGAAACGCGAACTATTGTTCGTGACGCTTACCTACCATGAGGTAGCACCCGGCCTTCGGGCCGGGTGGGGATTGAAACTCCTAGTATTTTTAACGCCTCTACTGGCAAAAGGTAGCACCCGGCCTTCGGGCCGGGTGGGGATTGAAACCTGGTAACATTAACCCATTAACAGGGTTAACAGGGTGTAGCACCCGGCCTTCGGGCCGGGTGGGGATTGAAACCTGCCACTCGGGCCACGGCGTGAACCCGGCCAGGTAGCACCCGGCCTTCGGGCCGGGTGGGGATTGAAACATCTGGGATGAATGGGATGGGATGCAAATCACGTGGGTAGCACCCGGCCTTCGGGCCGGGTGGGGATTGAAACCCAGAGTTGCGGCACCATCTGCACAACCACGTCAAAGAGTAGCACCCGGCCTTCGGGCCGGGTGGGGATTGAAACAATCGCAAGCCCCACTACTGCAGAAACTGCTCCTACGTAGCACCCGGCCTTCGGGCCGGGTGGGGATTGAAACTGGTTCCCTCGCCGCATATTTCCACCCGCAAGGCCTGTAGCACCCGGCCTTCGGGCCGGGTGGGGATTGAAACCACCGAATCAGGGAGGATGTCGAATGTACGTCTGGTAGCACCCGGCCTTCGGGCCGGGTGGGGATTGAAACTTATGTTCGGGTGCATCGCTCTTTGTGCGGTGGTGTAGCACCCGGCCTTCGGGCCGGGTGGGGATTGAAACGTGACCGGCCTGGGCAGCGTTTCGGTATCCGGCGTTGTAGCACCCGGCCTTCGGGCCGGGTGGGGATTGAAACAGGATGGAGGCTTTCTGTTTGGTGAGAGCGGAGAGTAGCACCCGGCCTTCGGGCCGGGTGGGGATTGAAACTTATGTTCGGGTGCATCGCT
>JANLFO010000018.1:49370-52214 GCA_024653205.1 Clostridia bacterium
GCGTTTCGGTATCCGGCGTTGTAGCACCCGGCCTTCGGGCCGGGTGGGGATTGAAACACCGGCATCACGTCCTCCGTCGCAGCCAGGGTGGAGTAGCACCCGGACTTCGGGCCGGGTGGGGATTGAAACCTCAAACCAAGGTGTCAATCCGCAAATTAAGTTGCCTCTTGGTTCTCAAATTGGGTTGTCTAAATCAAGCGGTGGCAAGACCGGTTTTCGCACATTAAATTGCCCACCCCTGCTGGGCTTTCGCAGATTGTGTTGGTATTGGGGCCATGGTGGGGATGGGCTTAATATAGGGGAGCCGGGGCACCGGGTTAGTGGCGCCCCGGCTATCGCCTTTAGCCGAGAGTTTTTCTCTCGCAGGCCTTGATTTCCGCCCGCGCCTGCCGCAGCTTTTCCCGGAAGACGGTGGCAAACCAGGCTACGCGGTTTCTGGTGGGCGGATAGGTCCTTGCCTTGTCCGCCACCAGGCAGATAGCTTCAATCATTTCTTCTGGCCCGTAGCCGTCCCTTTGGGCCATTTTCAGGGCCAGGGGCAAAAGATCGGCAAAACCGGTAGCCAGGAAGTACCCTTCAAGCTCAGGATGGGCCGGCAACAAGACCACCTCCGCCGGATCAGATTTCCAACTCCTTTTGCGCCTGGTAGACGATCTCCAGGTCGATGACCGTCTTCTTGTCGCCGGTGGCGAGGATGAGGCAAGCGGTGACCAGGTTGTTGACCAGGCGGGGCGGCCCGTTGGTGGTGGCGTAGATGGCTTCAAAGGCTTGGGGGGTAAAGATTTCCTCGTGACAGCCCGCCTTTTTCAACAGGCTAAGGCAATACTCCCCGATTTCCTCCTTTTCCAATCCGCGCATGAAGTACTTCACCACCAGCCTCTGCCTTAAGGGGGCGTTGGCGTTTAAGGCCAGTTTGGTGCGGATCAGGCTTTGTCCGGCCAGGATGAGGATAAAGGGGTTGTGGGAGTCCATCTTGAAGCTGAAAAGCAACCGGATGTCCTCAAGGACGTGGTTGGTGGCCAGGTGGATTTCGTCGAGGAAAAAAGACCTTCCTCCATGATCCGATAGACTGACCGACCCCCCCACTCCCCAAAACAAAGTGAGAAAAGATGTGCACATTGCTCCGGCATTCCCAGAGGTTGCAGATTGTTCAATCTGCGAAGATAGGACCTGATTTCAGGCAGGATAGAGTGAGCATTGACAGCGGTGTGGGCGCCGTGGTTCGACTTTCGCCACGCGCTGACGGGCGTCGGCCATCGGGTCAGGGTATCTCTCTACGTGGTGAGCCGGGTCCCGGCGACCGCCTTCTCCAGGACGAATATCTTCCAGCCTATGTACCTGCGTTCCCTGCTCAGGTACGAGACTTTCTCCTTGTGCTTGCGTTCCCAGTGCGCACGCGCCTCCGGATCATCCGGGTGCAGAGCCAGGTTGCGATGCAGTGCCAGCCACTGTAGCGATTCGTACCTGTCCCAGTCCGGCAGCGACGCCTCTACCATGTAGGTGAGGTCATACCCATTGCGCTCGATGATCTCCAGCAGCTCCCGGTCCGTGCGCAACACGATCTCGGACGCGACTTCGTCGCGATAAGCCTGCGCACCCTCGCATTCGTTGAGCGTGGCTTCGCCGATAGCCAGAACGCCTCCGTCGGCCAGACACGACCCGAGCGCCTCGATCGTGTCCTCAAACGACCCAAAGATGAAGGTCGCCCCGATGCACAGGGCCACGTCGAACCTGTCGCCTTTCGAAGCCAGCGCTCGCGTGTATTCTCTGCCGTCGGCACGCACGAACTGCACCTTGTTGGCGAAAGCAGACAGCCGCCTTCTGGCCTCTGCCTGCCGGATCTCGCCCGGAGACAGATCTACGCCCAGGCAGCGCGCAAGGAAGTTCTCCACGAGAAGAAAGGTCAGGCCGCCCTTCCCGCACCCCACGTCCAGCACCCGTTTCTCCACACCGGTGGCGGAGCGGGTCACCGCCGCATCGGGGAACAATCCGTCGTTGATGTTGGCAAGCCTCCAGGCCTCTGGAGCCCCCTGTCTGAGTTCCAGCCTGCATGCCCATCCAAGCTCCATGAGCTTGTCGATGTTGGTGGGATTCATGAACCGGTGGAACGAATGGCTCGTTGAGTAGAACTCGAACCTGTCCAAAGACCAGCCTCTCCTTTCGCCCCGTCCCCGACGCTCATACGACCGGAAATCGGGTTCTACCCGCAACTCCATGACCGCCACGCCGTAAGAGCCCGTCCTGTTGTTGGTGGCGAGGGCGGGCCGGGCGGATGCCATGATCGAATTCGAGCCCCCCCGGTCTACTCCCTCCTCGAACTTCCGTGCACAGGCCAGGGCCCGCGCCTGAGTCACGGCCGGGCGGGACGAGGCGCGGCGAGAACCAGATTCCCAACACCCGGTAGGGAACGCCCTTCCTCCAATGCACCTCGCCCACCGCACCGGCGTCAATCCAGTCCGCTTTCTCCGAATTGCAGAACCCCACCTGCCTTTCACCCCATGGCGATTATACCACAACCGAGGCTGTTTGGGTGGGAAGAAATCGAGGAACTGGGGGATCTGGAGCGGCTGCAATTGGTCTTAAAGAACCTGCCGGACGAAGAGCTAATGCGGGATCTAGAAAGGGAGCGCAAAAACGGACGGGACGACTATCCGGTGCGGGCGGTATGGAACTCCATATTGGCGGGCATAGTCTACCAGCATCCCTCGATAGAGAGTCTCAGGCGGGAACTAAGGCGTAACGCCCAGTTACGGCAGTTGTGCGGTTTTGATCCCGCCCGGGGCGAAAAGGCGGTACCGCCGGCCTGGGTATACAGCCGGTTCCTAAAGAAACTGATGGCCCGCC
>JANLFO010000019.1 GCA_024653205.1 Clostridia bacterium
AGACTGTCCGGGGCATGCGGACAGTCTACGTGCGCATAGTGACGCTTATCCGTCTCGTATTCTATGTGCGCCGTCGCTATCGTGATGCCCCGCTCACGCTCCTCCGGCGCCTTGTCTATCTCCTCAAACGCCGTCGCCCGCGCTTTGCCCTCCTTCGCCAAAATATACGTGATCGCACTGGTCAACGTCGTCTTCCCATGGTCTACGTGCCCTATCGTCCCTACGTTCACATGCGGCTTCGTCCGCTCAAATCTCTGCTTCCCCATCTTCGCTTACCTCCTGAACCGCAAAGGAATAGCCTCCGAGGAGCGGTTCTGCCCGAATTACCGGACCATATTGTAACTTATCCCCGGTTGGGCTGTCAAACCGGCCTGGGCTCACTGCTTCCCGCTCTCTCCTTGCGGTAGCCCCGTCTCCCTGCGGTATCCCGCCCGCCGGCAATAACCCGTCAGAGCCGGTACCGGGCAGCCGGCTGGCGGCTTCGCCCGTCTTCGGCGGCCCGCCCGGCCCGCTTTGGCAGAGCGGCGCGTACCGCGATCCAAGGCGCCGCAGGGTCCGCAGCGCTTGACTCTGCCCGGGCAACGTGCTATAATGCCTTTCGGCAAGTGGAGGGGTTCCCGAGTGGCCAAAGGGGGCAGACTGTAAATCTGTTGGCGCCGCCTACGCTGGTTCGAATCCAGCCCCCTCCACCAGACAATGATTGC
This sequence comes from Clostridia bacterium, assembly GCA_024653205.1. Lineage (NCBI taxonomy): Bacteria > Bacillati > Bacillota > Clostridia > Clostridia bacterium. The sequence goes on from JANLFO010000019.1 coordinate 705, forward strand.
GGGGTGGAGCAGCTGGTAGCTCGTCGGGCTCATAACCCGAAGGACGGTGGTTCAAATCCATCCCCCGCAACCACGCCCACATAGCTCAGTCGGCAGAGCGTCGCCTTGGTAAGGCGGAGGTCACCGGTTCAATCCCGGTTGTGGGCTCCAGCGGTGGTTCTTATTCAGGGCCGGACTGCACCTGTGGTCCGGCTTCTTGCTTTTCTTATCGGCTCGGGCGGCCCGAGGGAACCATCTCGGCCTGCCGCAACCGCGCGGTCGAGCGCCGGGCTCTGGCGCGCTCCTTAAGTACGGGTACTGCCCACCTCACGTAAAGCCAGCCAGCCACTACCGTCCCCGCCAGATACGCCAGGGCGGCGAGGTCCTGGCCGAGCACCGCCGCGGCCAGAAGCCCGAAAACCACTACCACCACCCAAGGAAGCAGCCTGCCCGCGGGTACCCGGTAGGGCCTCGGAGCGTCCGGCTCCCGGCGCCTCAAGGCCCATACCGCCAGGGCGGCCAGCACGTAGATGAGGGCCTCGGTAGCCGCCCCTACGTTTACCAGCACCAAATACCTCCGCGTGAGATACACCGTAATGGAGACCACCAGGGCAAAGGCAAAAACCGCCAGGATGGCCGTCCAGGGGGTGAAGTAGCGCCGGTTTATCCGGGCCAGGGCCGAGGGCAGCACGTGCTCCCGCGCCGAGGCGTAGATAAAGCGGGAGAGGCTCAACAGGCCGGCATTAAAGGTGGTGACACTGGCGGCGAGGCTGAGAGCGACCATCCAACCCACTCCGAGTTTGCCCAGCAACCGCTCGGCGAAAAGCAGCTGCGGCGCCGGGGTGGCCGAAAGCAGGTCGGGATCAACAGTGCTGCTCATGCCCACGGTGAACAGAGCGTAAGTAACGCTGAGTAATCCGATGGCCAAAAACATCCCCCGGGAAATCAACTTGATCTTCGTAACTTCCTCCGCCAGGGGAGTAACCCATTCAAAACCGATGAAAAGAAATACTCCCAGGGCTACGGCATTGATCAGGTTCACCGCTCCGCCGGTAACCAAGGGCTCGGGAACCGAGAAGCCCTGACGGCCTAGAGCCAGGAAGGCGAAAAACAACAACGAGGAAACCAGACTGTAGGTCACTACGTCCTGAAACCTTCCCGCCAGCTTAACCCCCCTGAGGTTAAGACCGACCACCAGAGCCTCCAGAATTATTATCCAGGCCAGGGCGGGAATCCAGGGAACCGCAGCTACCAGCACCTGAGACAAGACGTAGCTCTCGGCGCCGATAACGCTGGCCACCACACCCATGTAGACCAAGGAGGCGGTAACGGCCACCCGTTCGTTGAAAGCCCGTGCCAGGTAGAGCCGGATACCGGCGGCGGAGGGAAGCATCCCGTTCAGTTCCGAGAAACAGGCTGCGGCCAGGAGGCACAGGATCCCGCTCACGAGAATGGCCAGCCAGGCGGCGTTTCCCGCCAGATAGTGGGCGACCTGGGCCGCAGCCACAAAGCAGGAGCTGGCCAGGGTCAGGCCGGCGCTGGTGGATACGATGGTGGGAAGGGAGAGAACCCGTTTTAGTCTCAAAATCTATTCACCCCAAATCATCAGCGATATGAAGTCCAGCCGCATAACGTCTTCTTCCGTACCCAGTACTTTCAGGGTACCGTTAAGGTAGGGCTCGGTGGGCGTTATTCGTCCGGAGAACAGCTCCACCAGAAGGGCGATTTCCGCGCTAACCGTCACGTCCGGCCGGCCGACCTCCCCGCCGCGGTGATCGAGGTAGACCGTACCGTCTCTCACCGTCAGCACATAGCTGGAATCGGCGTCCGTAGCCTGGACCAGAATGTCGCGGTCCCAATCCAGGAGTAACCGGCGCAACTGAGGATCGGCGTTACAGCGATCCCGGAAGTCGGCCAGGCATTCCCCCAGTTCCTCGTGCGTGGCCACGATTTCACCACCCCGCCTAGTTTAGCCTTTCCAGCCGCGGCTCTAACCTCAGTTTTTCCAGGAGATCCAAGTAGTCTTCGGCCGTGATCTCTTCCCAGCGCTTGCCCAACAGAGCCACCAGCACCGCTTCCAGCACGTTGGTGCCGAAGGAGCGGCCTCCCAACTCCGGGGTGGTGGTTACCAGCCACTTGACCCCCTGCTCCCGCAAGGTTTGCACGTCCTTCTGGGTAACCGTATTGGTCAGGATCGTCTTCTGTTCCAGACGGTCGGGAGAGTATCGTTTGATGAAGTGGAAATCCCCGGCAATTACTTCCGCTTGCTCAAAGTAGGCGGCAAACTTGGCCGCGTTGGCGGCCTTTTCCTCCTGCTTCTTCCCCGTGGGGTAGAGCATATGAAAAGGCATTTTTGCCATTTCGGGCAGGAGCTTCTTGGCCATCTTGGCCAGTTCTTCCAGACCCTCAATGGGGTAAGGTACGCCGGCCGCAAACATGAGATCTCCGCATATCAACCGGCAGCCCACTCCGGCCAAGGCCTCGGCCATGCCGAAGCGATCCACCGCACTGACCATCAACACCCGCGTACCCGGCTCCAGGAGGCCCCTGTCCCTGAGGAAATACACCGCCTGCCTCTCCAAGGTGTTCTTCAGGCCGCTACCGTCCACCACGGGCGTAAAGCGCGCGCATTCCATTAAACGCAGACCGTCCCGGAGGGCGTAGCGTTCTCCGGCGGCGTACAGGTAAACGTCAATCCCTCCGAGGCCGATGGCATCCACCCGGCCGTCGAGTTCCCGGATCAGTTGCTGGGCCCGCTCAAAATCCCCGTCCGTCCCCACCCGGCTGACGATAAACTCTTGGCCCAAAAACTCCGCTACCACCTCGTGATCGCGGCTAGAAGAACCCAGGCTTACGCTTACTACTTTCCGCACCTATGTATCCCCCCGTTTATAAGGAAAAGCTAGTTGCGCCGGAAGGCGCTTCACTAGCTTCCCCTGGACCTCGGCCTTTCGGCCCCAGCCATGATAAGTGAGCCGTGAAATTGCTAGCTATCTCTTCTCTCCAGGTACCTTTCCAGCTTCCGCTTCACCCGTTGCAGGGCATTATCAATGGACTTCACGTGACGCTTCAGGGACAAGGCTATCTCTTGGTAAGACTTCCCTTCAAGGTATGAGACCAGCACTTGCCATTCTAGCGAACTCAGTATTTCCCCCATCTTCTCTTCGATATCATCGAACTCTTCCCGGCTGATGATCAGCTCCTCCGGGTCGCTGATCCGGGTGCCGGAAATAATATCCATCAGAGTGCGGTCGGAGTCCTCGTCGTAGATGGGCTTGTTGAGAGAGACGTAGGAATTCAGGGGGATATGCTTTTGCCTGGTAGCGGTCTTGATGGCGGTGATGATCTGACGGGTGATGCACAACTCGGCAAAGGCCCGGAAGGAGGACAGCTTTTCGCCCCGAAAGTCCCGGATGGCCTTATAGAGCCCGATCATACCTTCCTGGATGATGTCTTCCCGGTCTGCCCCGATGAGAAAGTAGGACCTCGCCTTGGCCCTTACGAAGTTCTTGTATTTGTTGATTAGATATTCCTGCGCCTCGTCGTTTCCCGCCTGAGCCAGCTCAACGATTTCCTCGTCCTCCATCATCTCGTAGGGCTCGACGGCCTGCCTCTGAACGGTAGCGCTCATAACCTCGCCTCCACTACCGGGAGTTGCCGTTATACCAAGCTACCAGTCTCAATCTATGCTAGAGTAAGGCGCATATAAGCCTTGAATGGGCAAAATGGAGGCGCAAGCTTGTCTTGCCGCACCTATTATAGCGAATGGGGTCACCGAAATCAAGGCAAATTATTCATAAAACAACGCTGACGTACTACTTCGTACAGGGCAACTGCGGCGGCGGCAGACGCGTTCAGGGAGTTCACCCGTCCCAGCATGGGCAGCCGGGCCAGGTAATCGCACTTCTCCCTAACCAGCCGACGCAACCCCCGCGCCTCGCCGCCCACCACCAACGCCAGGGGCACCCTCAAATCCAGGGAAAAAAGGTTATGCTCACCGTCGGCGCTGAGCCCTACCACCCTCAGCCCCAGGTCTTTCACTTCCCCCAAGGCCCGGGCCAGGTTCGTCACCCGGGCAACCCGGACGTAGGCGACGGCCCCGGCGCTGGCCCGGGCAACCGCGGCGGTAACCGGCGCCGCCCGCCTGGCCGGCACTACCACCGCCCCTACCCCGGCCGCCTCGGCCGTGCGCAGAAGGGCACCCAGGTTCTGGGGGTCCTCGATCTGGTCCAGGGCCAGAAGCAGGGCCGGGCCCTGACCTCGAGCCAGGTCGGCCACGACTTCCGACCAGGATGCGTAGGAAGTGGGAGCAACCCGGGCTGCCACCCCCTGCGAGGGCAAGGAACCGGACAGACGTCGCAGGTAGTCCCGGTCTACCTTTTGCACCGGAACCCGGTACTGGCGGGCCAACTCCAGGATTTCCCTGACCTCCGGCCGCCGGACGCCATCCGCGACCCAAATCCTGTTCAGGGTGCGGCCCGCCCGCAGGGCCTCCAGCACCGGGTGTATTCCCACCAGCAGGTCTTCCGCCAACCCTCACCCTTCCTCTCCCTTGGCCTCCTGACCCACGGTGGGGAAATAGGGGGCCAGCCAGGGTTCCCTTTCTACAATCAGGTAGGCAAAACGGTCCAGCAGCTCTCGGATCTCCCACTGGGCTCCCGGGGTCAGCACCCGCTTCTGGTAGACGTCCAGGAGCGAACGCAGATTGAGGGTGGTGACGAAGTTGGTGGCCGCTCCCCCGGGCAGAAGAAACCGGGCGTCTTCTCTCTTTATACCCAGGGCCAGCAGGCGCTCGTACGCCCGTTGCGCCGCACCAAGCTGCTGGTAGAAAACCTCCCTGGCCTGAGGATCGGAGGCGATCTGGGGCGGAACCACGTGGGCGAACAGCCCTTCCTCGCCTCGACCGGCCGCCCGCACGTGGCGCTGCGACTGCACGGAAATGCTCACACCGATCCGGTGGCGCGTGTACTGGGCCAGCAGGGTACGGGATACGCCCGCCACCGCGAAGGTCATGGTGCAGTGTTCGGTCACGCTGAGATGGCCGGCCCGGATGACCCGGTCGACCAAACGCAGCATGTCCTCCCGGGGCACCTCCTGTTCCCAGAGTTCTAAAGGTGAGGAGGGGCTGTAGCAGGTGCGGGCGGCACACCAAATCATGCGTAAGAAATCAGGGGTACAGGATAATAGCCTTACCTCCACGGCGTCCCCCCCCTCTAGCCCAGGTGCCACCGGGTTCCCGCAGGCGTATCCTCCACCACGACTCCCAGTTGGTTGAGCCGCTGCCGGAGGCGGTCGGCGGTGGCCCAATCCCGTTCTTCCCGCGCGCGGGCACGCAACTCCAGCAGGAGTTCCACCAGTTCCGGCACCAGCTCCGATTTCGGTTCGGCACTCTTCTCCTTCTCGGCGGGGAGGATGCCCAGCACCCCTCCCGCCGTTTCCTCCAGGACTTCCCGCACCCGAGCCAGACCAGACAGGCGATCGGGCGGCATACCCTGGATCAGGCGGTTTATTTCGTGGGCGAAGTCGAACAGGGCGGCCAGCGCCGCCGCTGTATTGCAGTCGTCGTCCATGGCCTGGACAAACCGCTGCCGGTATTCGTCTACCGCGCCCACCAGTTCGTCCGGCCGGGCCGGTTTCTCTGCCGCCGGTGGCGGTGGCTCGGTCGCCGAACCCAGCGCGGCATTCAGCCGGCCCAGCCGCTCCCACGCCCTCCGGGCCTCTTCCAGCTTGTCCGGATCAAAATCCAGGGGGGTACGGTAGTGGGTGGACAGCAGATAAAACCGGAGCAGGGGTCCGGGATAGCGTTCCAGGAGTTCCCGTACCAGAAAGAAGTTGCCCTGGGACTTGGACATTTTCTCTTCCCGTACGGTTATAAAGCCGTTGTGAACCCAACAACGGGCAAAAGGCTTGCCGGTATAGCACTCGGCCTGGGCGATTTCGTTTTCGTGGTGGGGGAAGATCAGGTCTGCCCCCCCACCGTGGAGGTCGAACTCCGGGCCCAGGTAATGCAGGGCCATGGCCGCGCATTCGCTGTGCCAGCCGGGTCGCCCCCGTCCCCACGGGCTCTCCCAACCGGGCTCTTCCGGCTCCGCCTGCTTCCACAAGGCAAAGTCCAGCGGGTCCTGCTTGCGGGCGTCGATCTCCAGACGCGCTCCGGCCTGCATCTCCTCCAGGGAGCGTCCGGAGAGTTTGCCGTAACCGGCAAAGCGCCGCACGGAGAAATACACGTTCCCCCCGACCTGATAGGCAAACCCGTGAGCCACCAGGGCCTCGATCATGCCGATGATGAGGTCCACGTGCTGGCTCACCTGGGGATGGATCGTAGCCGGCCTTACTCCTAGGAGGTGGGCGTCCCGAAAATACTCTCCTATATAGTGGCGGGCGATTGCCTCCGGAGGCCTTCCTTCCTCTCGCGCCCGGGCGATGATCTTGTCGTCGATGTCGGTGAAGTTCTGGACCAGAATTACCGGATAGCCTCGGTATTCGAGGTAGCGACGCAAGGTATCGAAGAAGACCATGGGTCGGGCGTTGCCCAAATGAATGAGATTGTAGGTGGTAGGGCCGCAGACGTACATGCGCACTACCGGGGGCCTAGCCGGACTGAACCTTTCTTTCCTCCGCGTGAGGGTGTTGTACAGGAATATTTCCACCCAGCTGCACCTCCAACTCCATAAGCCTGCGCTCCAGCCGTTCGATCTGCCACTGCAGACTGACCAGCATCTCCCCTACCGGGTCGGGCAGTTGGTCGTGGCGCAAATCTATGGGCGAGGGTGAGGCATCGGCTACGTGCCGACCCTCCCGCACTACGATCTTGCCCGGCACGCCCACGACCGTACAGTTGGCCGGGACGTCCCGCAGCACCACCGATCCCGCCCCGATCTTCACGTTGTCTCCGATGGTTATATTGCCCAGTACCTTGGCCCCGGTGCTGATTACGACCTTGTTGCCGATGGTGGGGTGGCGCTTGCCCTTTTCCTTGCCCGTACCGCCCAGGGTAACGCCCTGATAGATGGTAACGTCATCCCCGATTTCGGTCGTTTCACCGATCACCACGCCCATGCCGTGATCGATAAACAGGCGCCGGCCGATCTTGGCACCGGGGTGGATCTCGATCCCGGTCAGGAAACGATTGAGCTGGGAGATCAGCCGGGCCAGCAGCACCAAGCGGTGGCGATACAGCCAGTGGGCCACCCGGTGGAGGAGGATGGCGTGGAAACCGGGATAGCAGAGAACGACCTCCAGCGTGCTGCGGGCCGCAGGGTCCCGTTCGAAGACCACCCGGATATCCTCTCTGAGTCGTTCAAACACCCCCGCCACCGTGCTCTCCTCCCAATCCAATTAACAAAAAACCCGGGCTCGACCTACTCGCTCCTGCCGGCTTTCGGCCGTCCGGCTTTGCACTTGCTCCCCGCCACTGCGGGTTCGGCGCCATTATAATCGCCGCCTTGGCGCCCTGTCAAGGCCGGACCTGCTAACGGATCCCCGCCTCTTGGCCCTGGCAATTTGTCCTGGAAATCCCAGTTCCCCCTCGTACCGGCCGCTTCGCCGACCGAACTGGGAATCATCTCGCTTCGCGGGGCGGCCGGGATATTGACGGTCCGCCGGCGGACCCACCTCCTACGGCACCGGAGGTGCCGATCGTCCTCATTCGGGGCCTTCCACTACCGCCAAGACTAGGGCCGCCATCCCTTCGGCCCGACCGATGAAGCCCAAACGCTCGGCAGTGGTGGCCTTCACGCTTACCCGGTCCAAAGGAAGGGACAAGGCCCGGGCCAGACTCTCCCGGATCGGAGCATAATACGGAGCCAGAACCGGCCTTTCCGCCAGCAGGGTGCAGTCCACCTGCCGGGGAGAAAACCCGCGTTCCCGAAGGAGGTCGAGCACCTTACGTAATAGTTCCATGGAATCGGCACCGGCATACTCCGGCTCCCCGCTGGGAAAGTACCGGCCGATGTCGCCCAGGGCCGCCGCCCCCAGCAGAGCATCCATGAGGGCGTGAGCCAATACGTCGGCGTCGGAGTGCCCGGCCAAACCCAGGTCCGCGGGCACGGGTACTCCGCCGAGAACCAGCGGCCGACCCCGGACCAGTGGATGCACGTCAATACCCAAACCGAACCTCAGCCCCGGCATTGTTTCCTCCTCACGGCCGACCCCGGCTGCCGGGCGACCAGCGGGTTCTCCACCAACCCTCGGGCCAGGTAGAACTCGGCCAGCGCCAGGTCCTCCGGAGTGGTGATCTTCAGGTTGTGGTAGTCTCCCGGCACCAGCCGCACCGGGTGCCCGAGCCTTTCTACCAGGACGGCGTCGTCGGTACCCAGGAATCCCTCGGCCGCCGCCCGAGCGTGGGCGACCTCAAGCAGGGAACGGGAGAAGACCTGCGGCGTCTGGACCGCTACCAGCTCCTCTCGAGGCAGGGTCTCGATCACCCGGTCCTCTTGCCTGTTCACCCGCTTGATCGTATCCCGCGGCGGAACCGCCGGTACCGCCGCCCCCTGGGGTTCGGCCGCCTCTGTCAACGCCCGAAGCAGGGCCGGCGACGGAAAAGGCCGTGCGCCATCGTGCACGGCCACCATAGAGTACCTACTATCAACGGCCCGTAAGGCCCGCGCCACACTCTCCTGCCGGCTTGCCCCCCCGGTCACCACCACCGCTACTTTCTTGAAAAGGTAGGCCCGAATCAATTCCCGGCAGAGTTCTTCCTCACCCGGCCCGACGGCCACCGCCACGTACCTTACTTCCGGAATGGCCTCCAGTCCGGCCAGAGTGTAGGCCAGCAGCGGATGCCCGGCCAGGCGAACGAAGGCCTTGTTGCCCCCGGCGCCCAGTCGCTCTCCCCGTCCTGCGGCCACCACTACTGCGGCTACGTCAGGCACTGATACTCTCCTCGCTCCGTCGCCGTCGCCCCGGCGGAGTGAGCCACCCTCTTGGCCAGACCCTTGGGCCTGGCGAAGATCATGCGGCCGGCGGCAGTTTGCAGCACGCTGGTCACCAGAACCGCCACGGTTTGTCCGATAAAACGCTTGCCGTTTTCCACCACTATCATGGTCCCGTCGTCCAGGTAGCCCACACCCTGGCCGCTTTCCTTGCCGTCCTTAATGAGCTGTACCACCATTTCCTCGCCCGGAAGCACGACCGGTTTCACGGCGTTGGCCAACTCGTTAATATTAAGAACTTTGATGCCCTGCAAAGAGGCCACCTTGTTCAGGTTAAAATCGTTGGTAACGATACAGGCTTGGATCTGCTGGGCCAATTGCACCAGCCGCGTATCCACTTCGCCCGTGTCCGTCCGACTGGTTCGCCACAACTGTACCTCCACTCCCGGCTGTTCCCGCATCTTGTTGAGGATGTCCAACCCCCGACGACCCCGATTACGTTTCAGCACGTCCGAGGAGTCGGCGATGCGCCGCAGTTCCTCCAGGACGAAGTCGGGTACCACCAGCACCCCTTCCAAAAATCCGGTCTGGCAGATGTCGAGAATGCGGCCGTCGATAATCACGCTGGTATCCAAGATCTTGTGCCGGGTATTGGAACGGTCGGACCGCCCCGGAGAACGGTCCTTGCCCACGGGTCTCAGCCACCCCAACAAAGGGAAGATTTCCTCTCGTTTCTTGGTGGCTATGCTCCAACCGAGATATCCGAACAGGAGATTGACTCCTAAAGGCAGGTAGGGCCCTACCCAGGGCAGACGGCTGAGTGAGGGACCCAGGAGATTGGCGATGATAAGGCCTACGATTAACCCCCCCGCCCCGGCCAGAATGTCCTGCGTCGGTAACTTCTGCACCCTGCCCTCCAGCCAGCGCCCCGCGGCTTGCATCTTGGCGATCAGCCCGGGTGTCACGCAGTAACCCACACCCGCGGCCGCCAGTCCCAGGCCCACAAACAAGGCCAGCCTCAGGTTCGGGGCGTAATGGACGGGAAGAGAGCGGATGGCTAACGTGCCCCCGTAAAAAATTCCGGCGGCCAGCACCGCAGTCACTGCCCACCGCAGTAACCAAAACATGCTTTCACCCCCTCCCTATTTTAACTCCGGCGGGGGTTGGCTATACAAATATTGGGATGCGCACTAGGCCAAGAGCCCATCCAAGAGGTTTGCCACTTCTTCCTCTGCCTTGCCCTGAGCCAATACCAGCTCGCTGATGAGTATCTGGCGTGCGCTGTCCAACATACGCCTTTCTCCGCTGGACAGCCCCCTCTCCCTCTCTCGGAGAACCAGATTTCTTACCACTTCTGCCACCTCGTATATGTTCCCGCTTTTTATCTTTTCCAGGTTGGCGCGGTAGCGGCGGTTCCAGTTCGAACACATGCTGACCTTGCGCTCCCGCAATATCCGCAATACCTTGGGCACTTCCTCCTGAGAAATGACCTCGCGCAACCCGGTCTCTTCCACGTTGTCCGTTGGTATCATCAGCTTTATGTCCCCCATGGGCAGGTGCATAACGTAGTACTGCCTCTTCTGACCCAGGATTTCTTTCTCTTCAATGGCCTCGATGATTCCGGCACCGTGCATGGGGTAGACTACCCGGTCACCTACCTTAAACAATGCGTGTGAGCCCCCTATTCTGACAATGAGTCTCACTTCGATTGTAACAAGTCAGCATCACCCCTGTCAAATTGCATCATATTTCCTTTCAAATTAAACTCTTCAAAGGCCTCCTCCAGGTCCCGCACCCCTACTACCTCTAAAGGACAGCTTCCTACATCTTCCAGGTTGGCAGCCGGCAATACGAACTTGCGAAAGCCCAGGCGCGCCGCCTCGGCCACTCTCTTTTCCACCTGGGTAACCCGCCTCACCTCGCCCGTCAGCCCTACCTCCCCGGCCACGGCTACGCCCGCCCCCAGCGCCCGGTCCAGGACGCTGGAGGCCACCACCAGGCAGATACCCAGGTCTGCCGCCGGCTCTTCTAACCGCATGCCGCCGGCCAGATTGAGGTACACGTCCTGGCTGCCCAAAGGCAGACCGCAACGCTTCTCCAGTACTGCCAACAGCAACAGCACCCGCTGTAGATCCAGACCCGCGGTCAGGCGCCGGGGGTTGCCGAACCCGGTTGGGGCTACCAGGGCCTGCAGCTCCAAGAGCAAGGCGCGGCTGCCCTCGATTCCGGCCACCACCACCGAGCCGTTTACCTGTCCCGGCCGCCCGGCCAGAAACATGGCCGAGGGGTTGGGCACCTCGGCCAGCCCGCGCTCACCCATCTGGAAAACTCCGACTTCGTTGGTGGAGCCAAAGCGGTTCTTGACCGCGCGCAGCAACCGCAGGCTGGAATACCGTTCCCCCTCCAGGTAAAGTACCGTGTCCACCAGGTGCTCCAGGGCCTTGGGACCGGCCAGATAGCCTTCCTTGGTCACGTGGCCCACCAGCAGGCAGGGAAGGTTCCCTTCTTTGGCCACCCGCAGGAACTCCGCCGCGCACTCCCGGACCTGAACCAGGCTGCCGGGGGGAGAAGGCAGTTCGGGAAGGTGCACGGTCTGAACGGAATCGATAATCACCAGATCCGGCTCCGCAATCCGTATCTGCTCCCGGATGGTTTCCACGTCGGATTCGGCCACCGCGTAAAGCGATGACGAATTGATACCCAGCCTCGTAGCCCGCAACCGAAGCTGACCCAGGGATTCCTCCGCAGAGACGTAGAGAACCTTCCTGCGTCGGGCGCAGGCCTCCGCCGCCTGCAGCAGCAGGGTGGACTTGCCTACCCCGGGCTCGCCGCCGAAGAGTACCAGGGAGCCGGCTACCAGCCCTCCCCCCAGAACCCGGTCCAACTCTCCTATACCGGTGGGAAACCGTTCCTCCGTCTCCGCCCCCACCTCACCGAGAAGCTGCGGAGTGGCGGGAGCGCGCCTGGCGTCCGCCCCCCGCCGCTGTCCCCCGCCGCTCCGTTCCTCCGCCAGGCTTCCCCACTGGCCGCAGGCCGGGCAGCGGCCCAGCCACTTGGGTGTGGCGTAGCCGCATTCCCGGCACACGTACCAGCCCTTGCCTGCCGCCAATTTCGGCCCTCCTCACTTCTTGGTCAGGACTATACGTCCGTCTTCCGCGCGGGCCAGCACCGTGTCTCCCCGGGAAAACCGGCCTTCCAACAGACCCTCGGAAAGCGGGTCTTCCAGGAGTTGCTGGATGGTACGGCGCAGCGGCCGCGCACCGTAGATCTCGTCAAAGCCCTTTTCCGCCAAGACGGCCTTGGCCTCGGGCGCAACCTCCAGCTTCAAACCGTGCTCCTCCAGCCGACGGTTGAACTCTGCCAGCATGAGATCCACTATCCTGGCAATCTCCTCGCGACCCAGAGGATGGAAGACGATTATCTCGTCCAGACGGTTCAGGAACTCGGGCCGGAAGGTGCGCTTCAGCTCGTCCAGGATGCGCTCCTTCATGGCCTCGTAGGCATCTTCGGGGCTATCCTGGCGGAATCCCAATCGGCCCTCGCGCCTTATCAGGCCCACGCCCACGTTGGAAGTGAGGATGATCACCGCGTTACGGAAGTCCACCGTTCGCCCCTTCCCGTCGGTCAGGCGGCCGTCCTCCAGCACCTGCAGCAGCACGTTGAACACTTCCGGGTGGGCCTTCTCAACCTCGTCGAACAGGACCACCGAGTAGGGCCGCCGGCGGATGGCCTCGGTGAGCTGGCCGGCCTCTTCGTAGCCCACATACCCGGGAGGAGCGCCGATCAGCCGGGAGACGGTGTGCTTCTCCATGTACTCGGACATATCCAGCCGGACCATGGCTTCCTCGTTGCCGAAAAGTGCTTCCGCCAGGGCTCGGGCCAGCTCGGTCTTGCCCACTCCCGTAGGTCCCAGGAAGAGGAAGGAGCCGATGGGCCGCTTCGGGTCCTTGAGGCCGGCCCGGGCGCGCCGGATGGCTCTGGCCACCGCCCGCACCGCCTCATCCTGGCCGATAACCCGCCGGTGCAAGACTTCTTCCAGGCGCAGCAAGCGCTCGGTTTCCTCCTGGGCCAGCTGGCTTACCGGAATCCCGGTCCAGCTCGCCACCACCTGCGCCACATCTTCCACGTTGACTACCTGGCTTTCCAGGCCCTGTTCCTTCTGCCACTCTTGCTGCCGGGCCGCCAGCTCTTCCCGCAGGCGGTGTTCCTCGTCCCGCAGCCGGGCGGCCTTCTCGAATTCCTGGTTGTGGACCGCTTCCTCCTTCTCCTTGGCCAGTTCCTCAATTCGGCGTTCTAGCTCCTTCAGGTTGGGAGGGGCGGTAAAGGCCCGCAGCCTCACCCGGGAGGCGGCCTCGTCGATCAGGTCGATGGCCTTGTCCGGCAGGAAGCGATCGGTGATATAGCGGGCGGAAAGCTTGGCCGCCGCCTCCAGGGCCGCGTCGGTAATCTTTACCCCGTGGTGGGCCTCGTACTTATCCCGCAGCCCGTGCAGGATCTCGATGGTTTCCTCCACCGTAGGCTCACCCACCAGAATGGGTTGGAAGCGGCGCTCCAGAGCTGCGTCCTTCTCGATATGCTTGCGGTACTCGTCCAGGGTGGTGGCACCTATGCACTGCAGCTCACCCCGGGCGAGGGCCGGCTTGATTATGTTGGCCGCATCAATGGCTCCCTCGGCCGCGCCGGCACCTACCAGGGTGTGGAGTTCGTCGATGAAGACGATGACGTTCCCCGCCTGGCGAATCTCGTTGAGCACCCGCTTGAAACGCTCCTCAAACTCGCCCCGGTACTTGGTCCCGGCCACGATCCCGGAGAGGTCCAGGGCGATTACCCGCTTATTGCGCAGGGTTTCCGGCACCTTTCCGGCCACGATTCTCTGGGCCAGACCCTCGGCAATGGCCGTCTTGCCCACCCCGGGTTCGCCGATGAGTACCGGGTTGTTCTTGGTGCGGCGGCTCAGCACCTGAATGACCCGCTCGATCTCCTTTTCCCTACCTACTACCGGATCCAGCTTGTCTTCCCGCGCCAGCTGGGTAAGGTCGGTGCCGAATTCGTCCAGGGCCGTGGTTTCCCGACCCCTGCCCGGCGCATGCGGTCCGGCACCCGTCACCTGACCCAACAGGGGGTGTCCGCCCAATCCGCCGAGAATCCAGGTAAAGGGCGTACCCCCGCTCGGCCCGAGCAGGGCCGCCACCTGCTGCCGGACCTTGTCCGCACTGACCCCCATGTTGGCCAGCACCTGGGCGGCAATGCCCTCCCCTTCCCGGATCAACCCCAGCAGCAGGTGCTCGGTACCCACGTAATTTACTCCCTGACGCCGGGCCTCGTCGTTGGCCAGCTCCAGCACCTTCTTGGCCCGGGGAGTCAGGCCTATCTGCACCGCGGCAGGCCCCGGATTCTTGCCCACCAGCCTGGTGACCTCTTTGCGAACGCGCTCCGGGTCTACCCCCAGGTTCTTCAAGGCCCGGGCCGCCACGCCCTCGCCTTCTCGCACCAGCCCCAGCAGCAGGTGCTCGGTGCCCACGGCGGCGTGACCCAAGTTCCGGGCCTCGTCCTCGGCCAAACGCAGGACTCTTTGCGCTCTTTCCGTAAACCGGCTGGGCATTTTCTTCACCCCGCTTTGTAGTCATCTCAATGCTCGGCTTTTAACCGCCGCCGGATAAAGGCGGCGCGTTCCCTATCCCGCTCTTGGGGATCCATTTCTCTTCCCGTCAGTCCCTGCAAAAAGGCAGGCTGTATTCCGATCATCAGTTCGGTAATTACCCTCGGGTCAACCCCTCTCAGCAGGTGCAGGTCCAGCCCCAGGCGCACGTCTGAAAGCAGGTGCAGTGCCTCCTGGGAACTGATAACCCGGGCGTGGCTGAGGATGCCGAAGGCCCGTCCCACGCGATCCTCAAGCTGGGATCCGGCCTCTTTCAAGAGCAATTCCCGGGCCGCCTTCTCCTGCTCGATCAACTGCTTGGTTACCGCTACCAGATTGGAGATGATTTCTTCCTCGCTTCGTCCCAGAGTCACCTGATTGGATATCTGAAAGAGATTGCCCGCCGCCTCGGTACCCTCGCCGTAGAGGCCCCTGACCGCCAGGCTCACGTGCGAAAGGGCACTCAGAACCTGCGGCGCCTGCTTGCTAATCACCAGACCGGGCAGGTGCAGCATTACCGAAGCCCTGAGGCCGGTGCCTACGTTGGTGGGGCAGGCGGTCAGGTATCCCCTTTCCTCATCGAAGGCGTACTCCAGGTGGGCCTCCAGGGCATCGTCCACCGCCGTAGCCAACCTCCAGCTTTCGTGCAACTGCAGGGCGGGCAACAGCACTTGCAGCCGCAGGTGGTCCTCCTCGTTTACCATCAGGCTCAGCGATTCTTCCGCGTTGAGAACCACCGCCTTGTTTCCGTCCGGCTCCGCATGCTGCGGGCTGATCAGGTGCTTCTCCACCAGGATCTGGCGCTCCAGAGCCGAGAGGTCTTCCAGCCGCAGGATCTCCAGCCGCCCGGCCACCGCATGTACGGTCGTGGTCTTGCAGGCTGCGGTGACCCGCTCCACCACTTCCTGGGCTTCCCTCCGGCCCATAGAGGCAGGAAAGGGCAAACCGGCCAGATTGCGGGCCAGGCGAACGCGGCTGGCCACGACCATGCCCGCGTAGGGTCCCGATCCCTCCATCCACTTGCTGGGAGTGGCAGCCAGATTGCGCATTCCTCTCCCCACCTTCCCCGGGTCACTCGCCCTGAACCGCCTGTCGTTCCAGTTCCCGGATGCGGTCCCTAACCTCGGCCGCCCGCTCGAACTCTTCCTTGGCTATGAGTTCCTGCAATTCGCGGCGCAGGCGCTCGATCTCACGGCTCAGCCCCAGCCTTCCGGCCGTGCGCTTGGGAGCCTTGCCCACGTGCTGCACCGAACCGTGCAGGCGCCGCAGTAAAGGCTCGAGCTGATCGCCAAAGGAGCGGTAACACTCGCCGCACCCCAGTCTTCCCGCCTCCCGGAACTGCTCGTAAGACCATCCGCAGCGCCGGCACCGCAACGCCCGTCTGGCCACCACGCCCGGACCCGGACCCCAGGCCGGCTCCTGGGCCAGCAGGCCGGCCAGAAACTTCTCCAGGGAGAAGCCCGGTTCGCCGAATCCCAAGAACCCCCAGCCCTCGTTGCGCCGCCGGGCGCATTCCTCACACAGGTGGTACTCGGTCTTCTGGTTATTAACCAGCTTGGTGACGTGCACGCTCGCCGGTCGCTGCCCGCAATCCTCGCAGAGCACCGGCCTCACCCCCACCTAAAAGTCTTCCCGCAGCAGGGTTAGCACCATAACCCGCAGCAGACGTCCGCGCAGAAAATCCCGGGCGGGCAGCTCCAAGCCCAGCGCCTCCCGGTCAAGGACCGCCCGGGCCAGCATTGCCTCCCGCCGGGAGAGCAGCCCTTCTTCCTCCAGGCGCCGCACAACGCCCTCCGCCGCCTGCTGGGATAACGGCCGGTCCCGCAGGGCCTCCACCAGCCGGTGCAGATCCACCGGCAGCCGCACGATTCGCAGATACCCGCCGCCCCCGCGGCGGCTCTCCACCCAGTACCCCTGATCCACGGTAAAGCGGGTGCTGAGCACGTAGTTGATCTGCGAGGGCACGCAGGCGAACAATAGGGCCAATTCCTGACGCCGGATCTCCACTACGCCCCGCGGGCTCTCCGACAGTCGCTGCTTCAAGTAGGTTTCGATCCTGTCGGCCAGGGTTCGCATGGGCTTTTGACCTACCTTTACCTTCTGATCTACTTTGACCTTTCAACTTACAATATAACTGCCTCCCTTCCGGGAGGCAAGTAATACTGCGTGTCGTCTCGGCTTCCCAGCAACCTTAATGGACGGTCTGAGGCCGTTATTCGCCCCCTTGCTCCGCCTGCCTACTCGTACGGCCGCAAGGCAGGGAAAAGGATAACGTCACGAATGGAAGGAGAATTGGTCAGCAGCATGACCAGGCGATCCACTCCCAGGCCCATACCGCCCGCCGGAGGCATTCCGTACTCCAGGGCCAGGACGAAATCGGCATCCATCATCTGCGCTTCCTCGTCTCCGCCCGCCCGTTCCCGTGCCTGCGCCAGCAGTCGCTCCCTCTGGTCAACGGGATCGTTGAGCTCGGTGAAGGCGTTGACCAGCTCTCGGCCGGCAACAAAGAGCTCGAACCGGTAAACCAGGTCCGGCGCCTCCGCCTTGCGTTTGGCCAGGGGAGATATTTCCAGAGGATAGTCCACCAGGAAGGTGGGCTGGATGAGCCGGGGCTGCACCAGCTCCTCCAGCAGGGCATCGATTATCTTTCCCGCCGAGGCCGCCGGGTTCACCTCCACCCCCCTGGCTCGGGCGGCGGCCAAAGCTTCTTCCCGCGAAGGCAGGCCGTTCCAGCTTATCCCGGTGAAGCGGCGCAGGGCCTCAAGCACGCTCAGCCGCGGCCAGGGCGGAGTGAGGTCGATTTCCCAGTCTCCGTAGGAGAATCTGAGCTTCCCCAAGACGACTTCTGCCACGTAAGCCAGCATCTCTTCGGTAAGACGCATCATGTCTTCGTAGTCGGCGTAGGCCTGATAGGCCTCCAACATGGTAAACTCCGGATTGTGTCGGGTAGAAATGCCCTCGTTGCGGAAGACCCGGCCCAACTCGTAAACCCTTTCCAACCCTCCCACCAGGAGGCGCTTGAGCGGCAACTCCAGAGCGATCCGGAGGTAAAGGTCCAGGTCCAGAGCGTTATGGTGGGTCACAAAAGGACGGGCGGCAGCACCGGCGGCCACCGGCGCCATGGTGGGAGTCTCCACCTCCAGGAATCCCCGCTGGTCCAGGAAGGCACGCAGGGCCTTGATCGCGCGGGTGCGTCGGTAGAAGGTTTCCCGAACCGGCGGATTCATGATCAGGTCCAGGTAGCGCTGGCGGTAACGGAGCTCCACGTCCCGCAGACCGTGCCACTTTTCGGGAAGAGGCCGGAGCGACTTGCAAAGGAGTTCCAGCCCCTGAACCTCGACACTGATTTCGCCCTGGCGGGTGCGGAAAACCGTGCCCCTCACTCCCAGGATGTCCCCCAGGTCCAGGAGCCTGAACAGGGCGTAGACCTCCTCGCCCACCAGATCCTGGCGCACGTAGATCTGGATTCGACCCGAGCGGTCCTGCAGGTCCCCGAAGCTGGCCTTCCCGTGCACCCGCTTGGCCAGGAGACGCCCGGCCACCTGCACCTCTTCCCCGCAGAACTCTTCGAAGCGCTCCTTGATCTCCTGGGCCAGAGCGGTCTGCTCGAAACGCCGACCGAAGGGATCAATCCCCCGTTCCCGCAGGTCCACCAACTTCTGATAGCGCACTCGAACCAGGTCCCCGAGATCTTCTCCTAGCCCGTATGAGTCCTGAGACAACTGGGTAAGACCTCCCCAACCGATCTTTTGCCGATACCGACCGCAGGCCCTGAACCCGGTGCCTAACCGGATATACCCAGGATCTCGTAATACTGAACCCCGCCCGGCGCCTTGACCTCTACTATCGTGCCCACCTTCTGGCCCAGTAAGGCCCTACCTACGGGGGAGAGGTTAGAAATGCGGTTTTGGGAAGGATCGGCCTCCACTGACCCCACGATTTCGTACTCGCTTTCCTCGCCGGTCTCCAGGTGCCGCACGCGCACCCGGGAACCCAAGGTAACGGCCTCGGTGGAGATGTCCTGCTGATCTATGAGCTTTGCCCGCCGGAGCGTCTTCTCCAGGGTTATTATCCGACCCTCAATGAAGGCCTGCTCGTTCTTTGCCTCTTCGTACTCGGAATTTTCGCTGATGTCGCCGAACTCGATTGCCTGCTTTATTCTTTCGGCCACCTGCTGGCGCCGGACGGTCCGCAGGTACTCCAGTTCTTCCTCCAGGCGCTTCAGGCCCTGCTTGGTAAGGATTACCTCCTGGTCGGCCAATTGGTTCGCCTCCGCTCTCCGCCACATAGTCTTCGGGACCGAAGCTTGGGGTGTATTATAAGAGGAGTCTTCTCCCCTGTCAACCCGTTCCTGCGACGAATTGTCACCAATTTCCACGGGCAGCCCTGGTTTGCCGGGCAACGAAGACGTGCGCCGCGCCGAACACGGGCCGCGGCGGCCGAACCCCATCGGCCTGGGAGCGCGTTCTCCCGCGGCCACCCCACCGGAGGGTGCGAAGCCCCGAGCCGCTCCCGATCTTGCCGAGCCTAACCCAAACCACCCGCCACCCGCCTTCGCTGCCGCGCCCTTTCCCGCACGGCGGCTATGTCTTCGGCAGTAAGGGGGCGCTCGAAACTGCGGAAACCCGCCAGTTCAAACCCGTGGCGCCTGGCCAGGCGGCTGATCTCTTCCACCTGTTCCAGGGTGATCTCTCTTCCCAGGGTGAAGCTCTCCCAGCGCCGCTCCAGGGCCAGGATCATGGTTTCGGCCATGCAGGCCAGGGCCACCCCGGGCGGATAACCGAAGTCAAAGTGGAAATTCACCTCACCCGGAACGCGTACCACTCCCCCCTCAATCACCAGAACGTCGTCCCGCAGCTCGGCCACCTTCCGAGACACGTCTCGCGGACGGGCCACGTCACAGACTACCGCGCCGGGTTTCAGGTCCGCGGGCTGGATCACCGTGTCCACCGCCGAGGTTACGCTGATCACGATATCCGCCGTGGGCAGCACCCGGTGAGGATCGTTGGACAGTTCCGCCGCCACGCCGCTTTCGCGAAGAATAGTATGGGCCAGACGCTCCAGTTTATCCACCTGGCGCGCAACCAGCGTGAGGCGGGCCGCCTCCCGGGCCATCACCCGCGCGCACACCGCACCTATGGACCCCGTGGCCCCTACCACCACCACGTGAGAGCGGGAGACTTCCAGCCCCATCAAGCGGGCGGCCTCCCGGGTTCCCTCCAGGGCCGTGGCCACGGTATAGCTGTTGCCGGTGGTTACCGGGATGTTCAGATTCCGGGCCACGGTGATGCCGGCATCCCCCACCACCGAGGTCATGGCTCCCAACCCCAATACCTTAGCGCCCAGCCTCTCGGCCAGACGACCGGCCTGGATAATGCGGTTGAGCACGTAATCCGTTGGCAGGGAAAGCATCTGGCGAGAGGTAAGAGGGCAGGCCACGAACCAGCCTTCGATCTGGTTGTAAGGCGACCGCACCCCGGTTATGTGGGCGGTGTTGACCGGCGGCAGCCAGCAGAGGAATCTTTCTACCAGACGGGCCGGCAACCGGGCGGCGATGCGGTACTTGCGGGCCACGTCCCTAACGTCTAAGGGATGAATCATAAAGGCAAACGTATCCATTGCCCCACCCCCTGCTGGCAACGCCATTTTAGCAAAAGTCAATTCCACCCGCAAGCGCACCTGGTCAGAAGCTGCCGGACTTTATCCGCGCTTACACTCTCGACTGCCCGGCGAGGCCCGTTACTCTGACCAGCACTGTAGGTAATACGCCCAAATCTCGGGCCTGGCCAATAGCCGGCTAAGTTCCCGGACCAATGGATCTAGATAATCCCGGTCCAGGTTATCGCGTTGACGAACTATTATATGGCGCACGTCTTCCAAATCGCGAGGGCGCTCGGAGATTATCTTATGAACAACCAGGTCTTCGGCGGTGCATACCCTGAACTGCTGTTTTCCCAACTTTACGATCGTGGCCCTGGCGAGGGCATGTTCTTCATAGGGCAAGCGGGCAAAGACAACATCTACCCGCACTCCGTCTCTAGTAGTCAAAGGTAGGACGTTGGTTTGCTTTATGAACCCAAGGGGGTGTCTCACCAGGAGTTGAAAACTGCTCTTAAGCCTCTCAACTAATGCAGGAATCTCGGATTCTCTACAAAGAATTGTAACGTCGAGATCCCGAGTCAGTCTGGGCTGGCCCCAGATTAGGTTGGCAATGCCTCCGATGAACATGTAAGGAATGCGCTCCTGCTCGAAAAAGGCGGTCACTTGCTTGAGGCTACGCTCGAGAGCGGTCATGCAAGCCTCCTACCGTTAGGCGGGCCAGGTACTGCCTGGCACTTTGTAGGCGCCGGATTTTGTCCGCATCAACCTTGGCTTGTGCCCAATTGGGATTGGCTTCCCGCGCCAACTCCCAGGCCTCGGCAAACCAGCGCAGGGTACGGGAGAGTTCTTCGGAGGCCCTGGGTCCGGTTAACCTCCTTGAACCAGTAATCTCCCAAGCATTGAACCGTTCCCATTGCCGGCGTCTGTGAAGGAGCTGGTCGCGCTCCAAGCCCCTCGCCCCCCTGGTCGCAAGCGGTACCTCTCTGTGGCCCAGTATACCACTTCATCATCCAAGCGAAAGACCGGAACGCAGTCACCACTCAATTCGGGATTACCAGTTCATCCTCAGCGCGGTCCCCAGTCGACGGGAATAAGCTTTGTAGCGGCGAGCTCGCAAGGAGGCTCTGCTTCGGGCGCGGCGCGCTTTTCGATGCTTATTGTATACGGTCGGGTCTACTCCCCCCTGGGGCTATCGTCCTCTGGAAACGCCCGGACTCAATAAGGCGTAGCAGGCGCGCAAACGCTTCGTTCTCACCCGGGTGACGGTGAACCAAGAACCAGCAGGTACGGCGTCACCCCGGAAAGTCCGATAGCCGAGCTACAACTATCCTTTATTCTTTTTCTCTAGGTTCTCAATGCGATTCAGCAGTTGTTTCAGGAAGGACCAACTGAATGAGGACGGTTCGCTTCCAGAAGACATGTCGTCGTTGCCGCCGACGTAACCGCTCAGGAGTTGCCGCACGCCGGCGGCAGTCTCCAGGCGGCAGACTTCCCGGCGCAGGCGCGCCGCCCCGGGCAGGCCCTTCAGGTAATAGGCCAGGTGCTTGCGCATTTTCACCACCCCGCGCCGCTCGCCATAGTAGGCCACGGCCAGATCCAGGTGGCGAAGGGCCACCGCGAGACGCTCCCTCACTGAGGGCGGGGCCGGTTCAGGGTCTCCCGCCAGCACCGCCCGGCAGGCCGCAAAAAGCCAGGGGTTGCCGAGACTCCCCCGGGCAAGCATCACCGCGTCACAGCCGGTGAGGTCCACCATGCGACGGGCGTCCTCGGGCCGATAGACGTCGCCGTTGCCGATGACCGGAATACACAGCGCCTCTTTTACCCGGGCGATAACCCCCCAATCGGCCTCGCCCCCGTAGTACTCCTCGCGGAAGCGGCCGTGCACGGTGACCGCCGCCGCTCCGGCTTCGGCCACCGCCCGGGCCAGGTCAACGGCCAGCTCTTCCCCCACCCGCCACCCTCTCCGCATCTTGACCGTTACCGGTACCGGCACCGCCCGGACTACGGCCCGCACTATGGCCGCGGCGCGCGGGATATCAAGCAGCAGGGCCGCGCCCGCACCGTTTGCCACCACCTTGCGCATGGGGCAGCCCATGTTAATGTCAATAAGCGGCGCTCCCCTTTCCACCGCGATCATGGCTGCGCCGGCCATTTCGTCCGGTTCGGCTCCGAAAAGCTGTACTCCTGCCCGGGGTTCACCGGCCAGATCCAGCATCCGGAGGGTTCGGGTGCTGCCGGAAACCAGGCCCCGGGCGCTGATCATCTCCGTAAACACTAAAGCCGCCCCGAATTCCGCGGCCAGCAGACGATAGGGCTTATCGCTGAACCCGGCCATGGGCGCGGCCACCACCGGATGGGGTAAGAGCAAGCTTCCCAGCCGCACTCCTTTCCCTCCGGCTAGGACTGGGCAGTGTTTCGCTGATAGAGGATGCGCAAGCCTTCCAGGGTCAGGTGAGGGTTCACCTGATCTATACTTTTGGTTTCGCCGGCGATCATCTCCGCCAAGCCTCCCGTAGCCACCACTTTGGTGCGAGAACCCAGCTCCTGCCGCATGAGCTTGACAATGTGTTCTACCTGTCCTATGAAGCCGTAAATGATCCCCGCCTGCATGCTGGCCACGGTATTCCTGCCGATTACGCTCTTCGGCTTGACCAGCTCTACCCGGGGCAGCTTGGCCGCCCGCAAGAATAAAGCTTCGGTGGATATGCCTATGCCGGGGGCAATGGCGCCGCCCAGGTATTCGCCCTGAGCGGAAATGGCATCGAAGGTGGTGGCGGTGCCGAAGTCCACCACTATCACCGGACCCCCGTAAAGTTCGTAACCGGCTACGGCGTTTACTATCCGGTCCGCCCCCACCTCCCGGGGGTTCTCGAACCGTATGGGCATACCCATCTTGATGCCCGGGCCCACCACCAGGGGTTCCAACCGAAGGTATCGCCGTCCCACTTCGAGCACCACCGGCGTCAGCGGGGGTACCACCGAGGAGACGATTGCCCCGGTGACTTCCCGCATCTCCAACCCGTGGTGGCCGAACAACACGCAGAGGGACATGGCCAGTTCATCCGCGGTGATACTGGTGCGGGTCGAAAGCCGCCAGCAGGCCTCCAGTTTTTCCCGGCGGAAAACCCCCAGGGTAAGGTTGGTATTACCTACATCGAAGGCCAGGAGCACGCTCGGTCCCTCCCTGCCGCTCCCGAAAAGTTTATCCCCTCCACCCCACCTAAAGCAAGCTCACGTCACCGGCCCGAAACACCCGGCGCCGGCCGTCCTCGCCTTCCACTACCAGGCTGCCGTCGCCGTCCAGGGCCACGGCCCGCCCGAAGAAACTCTCCTCTAATTGGGTGATCTTTACGTTGCGGCCGAGGGTTATGTTGCGCCGCCTCCATTCCTCCAGCCAATCTTCCCGTCCCGCCTCCTGCCAGGGACGATAACGGGCTTCGAATTCCCGCAGGAACGAGGCCAACAGAGCGGTGCGCTCCACCCGCCCACCGCCGACCAGCAACAGGGAAGTGGCCTGCCGGCGCAGTTCGGGAGGAAAATCCTCTTCCCGCTGGTTGACGTTGACCCCCACCCCCAGGACAAGGTACTCCACCGCATCGGCCTGGCCCTTCAACTCGGTAAGAATGCCGCACACCTTCCGGCCGCCGAGGTAAAGGTCGTTGGGCCACTTTATTCCCGGACCCAGCCCGGTTACCTGCTGCACGGCCTCGG
Organism: Clostridia bacterium; assembly: GCA_024653205.1. Taxonomy (NCBI): domain Bacteria; kingdom Bacillati; phylum Bacillota; class Clostridia; species Clostridia bacterium. Next base: position 24,507 of record JANLFO010000019.1, read on the forward strand.
CCATTGCCACTGCCGCCAGCAAGGTGGTCTTGGCCACCTGGGCGGGCAGGAGCCTCGGCCGCAGTACCAGGGAAAACCACAGGCCCAAACCGTGGGCCGAAGCCCAGGCTCGGCCCAGGCGGCCGCGACCGGCCTCCTGGGTTTCGGCGATAACCAGGGTGCCCTCCTCGGCCCCGGTCTCGGCCAGTTTCCGGGCCACGTCCATGGTCGATCCCACCCGATCGAAGTGAAGCACCCGACCGGCCAGCCGCAATCCTTTCAGGTAGGGTTCCAGTTCCTCGGGGTAAAGGCGATCGGGAGCGTGAACCAGCCGGTACCCGGCCCGGGCCCGCGCCTCGATCCCGTAACCTTCCTGGCGCAGGCGCCTTATCTGCTTCCACACTGCCGTGCGGCTGAGGCCCAAACGGCCGGCCAGTTCCTCACCGGACACAAACCGGCCCGGCGTTTCCCGCAGGGCCGCCAGTACCATGGCCCGCATCTCCGAGCTTTTCCCTCTCAGGAAACCGGAGCCTGGGTCTCCAGGAACCACTGTTCCTCAATCCCGATGATTTGGTTTTGATCGTTCACAAAGACCACGCGCGGGCGATGGCCCGGCAATTCGTCCTGGTCCAGCCAGCAGTAGGAAATAACCAGGACCGTGTCTCCGGGCTGCACCAGGCGGGCAGCGGCACCGTTAAGGCAGACGGTACCGCTCCCCGGCTCACCGGGCAGGCAATAGGTTTCAAAACGGGCTCCGTTGTTGAGGTTGACCACTTGGACCTTTTCGTGGGGCAACAGGTCGGCCGCCTCCATGAGGGTGCGGTCGAGGGTAATACTCCCCATGTAGTTGAGATTCGCGTCGGTTACCGTGGCCCGATGAATTTTAGACTTCATCATTTCCCGCCACATGGCTCCCCACCTCCACCAAGGCGTTGTCGATGAGTCTGGTCCGTCCAATCCACACCGCCAGCGCCAGCACGACCGGCTCTTCCAGAACTTCTATCTCCGCCAAATCGCGGGCCCGCCGAACCTCGGCGTAGTCCACCCTGGCCAAAGGATACCGCCCGACGGTCTCCCGCATTAAACGCTCGATTTCCCCCGCCCGCCGCTCGCCCCCGGCGATGGCCTTCTGGGCCGCTTCCAGCGCCCGAATGAGGCAGTTCGCCTGCGCCCGCTCCTCGGGGTTCAAGTAGACGTTCCGGGAACTGGCAGCCAGGCCGTCCGGTTCCCGCACGGTGGGGCAGATCACTACTTTAAGCGGCCAAAAGAGGTCCGCCGCCATGCGCGAAATTACCAGCGCCTGTTGGTAGTCTTTCTGGCCGAAATAGGCCACATCCGGCTGTACTATGTTGAACAGTTTGGCCACCACCGTGGTAACCCCCCGGAAGTGGCCGGGACGGGACCGGCCGCAAAGGGGCTCGGTCAGCCCCACTACCTCCACATGGGTAGCATATCCCGACGGATACATGGCCTCGGTGGTGGGTATGAAGAGCACGTCTACTCCCACCTGTTCGGCCAGGGCGGCATCGCGCTCCAGGTCCCGGGGATAGCGGGCAAAATCCTCCTGAGGACCGAACTGCAGGGGATTGACAAAAAGGCTGACCACCACCCGGTCGCACTCTTGCCGCGCCCGGCGCATCAGGCTCAGGTGCCCTTCGTGGAAGTAGCCCATGGTGGGCACAAGCCCCACCCTAAGCCCCTTCTGCTTCTCTCCCAGGCTGTAGCCTTGCATCTCCCCGAGATCAACGATCCTTCGCACCGGCCATCCCCCCGAGTACCCTCACCATTTTTGCCGCCTCACCCGTGCTAATGCTGCCCTTGCGCATTGCCAGCATCAGCGTATACACGCCCAACAGGCTGTAGAGCGGCTCGAGATCCGGCAACTTCTCCTTCATGGACCGGATATGCTCCTCCACCGTCCCCACGTCTCCCCGACTTATCGGGCCGGTGAGAGCCTCCGGTATGCCCAGCTTGGCAATATTCTCCAGGGTTCCCCGGATCAAAGGATACAGCGCCTGGGGAAACATCTCGGGAGGCAGGCCGGCTGCGGTCATCAAGGCTTGGGCCAGGTGCATCAGAGCGACCAGGTAATTAGAGGCTACGCAGGCCGCAGCGTGGTAGAGGGGCTTGGCCGCGGCATCGATGTAGAATAGCCGGGCCCCGATATCGCGCACGATTTCCTCCCCTACCGGGTACGCCTCCTTATCCCCTTCCAGGCTGAATACCGCCTGGGGAAGGTTTACCCGACCCTGTTCGGGAGTGGGACAAGACTGAAGGGGGTGCAGGCTGAGGGTGTGGGCTCCGAATTTCTTGGCCGGAGCCAGAACGCCTGCCGGTTGCGAGCCGCTGGTGTGAATGACCACCTGGCCGGCATGAAAACCCTTTGCATCGGCAATCTCCTCGGCCACCCGGCCGATCAGTTCATCCTTGACGGTGACGAAAAGCACCTCGGCCTCACGGGCCAACTCCTCCGCCCGCGCGAACCCGACCGTGCCGAGCAAGTCTGCCGCCCGGGCGGTAGAGGCAGGAGTGCTGTTCTTCACTCCGCACAGGGGATATCCCCTATCCCGAAGGAGTAGACCGATGGCCCCGCCTACTCTGCCGGCACCGACAATGCCCACCCTGGGCTTGGTCATGGCGTGGGCCTCCTTTCGCATAAAAAACCCCCGGGACAAAGCCGGGGGCTTTTTCCTATCCTCCGTCTCGGTCCCTTACGGATCCAAGCGGTACTCTTTCGGGGCCCGTTCATGGGGTCCGTAGTAAATTGTAGCACTACTCGGCTGCCACGGCAAGACGGCCTCGGAGAATTTTTGCCGGCTCAGCTCTGCCACCGTCTTTCCGTTGGGCAAGCGCAGATCCGAGGCGATTTCCGCCAATGGTATAAGCACAAAGGCCCTGCCGTACAGACCGGCGTGGGGAACCTCGAGGTCCGCCTCCTTGATGACCTGGCTGCCGTAAAGCAGCACATCCACGTCGATTATCCGCGGCCCCCACCGCTCGGCGGCAACCCGCCCCATAATACTCTCCACGCGCTTGGCTGCATGGAGCAGACCGCGGGCGCTGAGCAGGGTGTCCACCGCCAGTACCTGGTTCAGGAACCAGGGCTGGTCCTTCCTTCCCACCGGCTCGGTGAGGTAAAGGCCGGAGGCCCGGCGCAGCACCACTCCGGGGGTCAGGCCCAGCATTTGCCTGGCACGGGCCAGGTTCTTTTCCCGATCACCCTGGTTGGACCCCAGTCCCAGGTAGGCGGTAACCATTCGGATGCTCTCCCCCTAGCCCCGCCGGCGTCGGATCTCCACTCCGAACTGGGCGTAGTCCCCCTTTACGGGCGGCTGCGGCTTTCTTACCCGTACCAGCACTTCTTCTACCGGATAGGCAGCCAGAATGCGCGAGGCCACCGCCTGGGCCAGGCTTTCCAGGAGGGCATACTTGTCCTCCTCCACCGTCTTTCTCACCAATTCGTATACCCGGGCGTAGTCTACGGTCAGGCCCAAATCGTCTTCCCGGCCCGCAGCGGCCAGGTCAAGATACAGTTCTACATCCACCAGGAAAACCTGGCCCCGCCGCTTCTCCTGGGGCAACAGTCCGTGGAAGGCATAAAAACGCAGACCTTCCAGGAGAATCTTGTCCATCGGCATCACCGCCGTACCACGGCATCGGTCATACGCGCCACCCTCACCATGGCCTTCACGTCGTGCACCCGGATGATGTCCGCGCCGAAGGCAATGCCCAGGGCCACGGTGGCCGCCGTGCCCTCCAACCGCTCTTCCACGGGCAGCCCCAGGGTGTTGCCGATTACCGATTTTCGCGAGGTGCCGATAAGTATGGGTAAACCCAGGCTGCGCAGCTCCGGCAGGCGGTGCAAAACCTCCAGGTTCTGCTCCGTATCCTTTCCGAAACCGATGCCCGGGTCGGCGATTAGCCGGTCCCGGGTCAGGCCGCTGCGTTCCGCAATTTCGATGCCCCGGCGCAGGAACCGGAGTATATCCCCCATCAGGTCACGATATTCGCGGTGTTCCTGATTATGCATCAGGATGACCGGGGCACCGTAGCGGGCCGCCACCCGGGCCAAGTCGGGATCGGCCTGCAGACCCCACTGGTCGTTGATCAGGTGGGCGCCCGTTTCCAGGGCGCGCCGGGCAACCTCTGCCCGCCAGGTGTCCACGGAGATGGGTGCCTCCACCGTCTCCGCCAAACGGCCGAGCACCGGCGCGAGGCGCCTCCATTCCTCTTCTGCCGGCACCGGCGTGTGACCAGGACGGGTAGACACCCCCCCCACGTCGATGAGGTCGGCCCCCTCGGCCACCATTTCCTGAGCGCGGGCCAGCGCCTTGCCCGGATCCAGGTACAGGCCCCCGTCGGAAAAGGAATCGGGGGTTACGTTCAGGATGCCCATCACCAGCGTCCGCTCGCCCACCACCAGGCGTCGCCCGCGGCAATCCAGCAGTCTCACCGGCCTGCCCTCCGCGTGCCGGAGCAGGGCCGATAGCTGCTCTGCCAGGCTCGGCAGGCCGAAGTACTGGTGCCGGAGCTTCTCCGTGAGGCGCTCGAACTGTCGAAGGGTGCCCATAAGAATGACTTCGCTCTTATCCGCGGTAAGCGCCATGACTTCGCGACTTACCGCCGCCTCGCCTCCCAGGGACAGCATTTCCTGCTTGAGGATGTGGGCGGCCCGCAGGGGAATATTCTCCACCTTTATCACCCGGTGCACGGCCTTGGGAGCCATGATGGCCACCCCGGCTTCCTCCACCCCTATCGAGCGCAGCGCGGTCTCCGCCTCAGTCCGATTGGCGAGCTCCATTATGCGGGGGTTATAGTCCCAGTCCACGCTCCAAGCCTCCAAGCAGGAAGGGGCCCCGGGCGACGGTTCCGAGACCCCCCGTTCTTTCTGCTTGCCCGAAAGCTAGAAAAGCCCCTTCACCTTGCCCGTCTCTACGTCTACGTCCACCCGGCGGAAGGCCGGATCCGAACTGGTCCCGGGCATGAGGCTGATGGCCCCGGTCACCGGGCAGACGAACTTGGCACCGGCAAAAATCAATACGTCGCGGACGGGCAGCACCCAACCCTTGGGAACCCCCTTGAGGTCGGGGTTGTGGCTGAGGCTCAGGTGGGTCTTGACCATCATGGTGGCAAAATCCCGCATTTCCGGATTGGACTCCACCCACTTGGCCTTGGCCTCCGCCTCCGGGGTCCAGCTCACACCGTCGGCGCCGTACACTTCCTTGGCAATAACCTCCACCCGCTGCCGGAACGGCATATCCAGTGGGTACAGAAACTTGAAATCGACCGGCTCCTTGCAGGCATCCATAACCGCGTCCGCCAGCTCCAGAGCTCCTTCTCCGCCCTTAAGCCAGTGTTCGGACACGGCACAGCGCGCTCCCGCCTGCTCCACCAGCCGGCGCACCAGGGCGATTTCGTCCTTAGTATCGGTGTAGAAGGAGTTGAGGCACACCACCGGATTGGCTCCGGACTTCTTCACGATGTTGACGTGATGCAGCAGGTTCTCCACACCCTTCTCCAACAAAGGCAGGTTCTCCCGGGTGTATTCGTCGGGCAGCGGCCGGCCGGGAACCACCTTGGGCCCGCCGCCGTGCATCTTGAGGGCCCGGATGGTGGCCACCACTACCGCCACGTCCGGAACCAGTCCGCTGAGCCGGCACTTCACGTTCCAGAACTTCTCGTAGCCGATGTCCGCGGCGAAGCCGCTCTCGGTCACGTGGTAGTCGAACATCTTGAGCCCGATGTAATCGCCGATAATCGAGGACTGCCCTACCGCGATGTTGGCAAACGGCCCGGCGTGCACCAGGCAGGGCTGGTACTCTACCGTGCACATCAACGTGGGATTAATGCTGTTGCGCATCCAGGCGGCCATGGCCCCGGCCACTTCCAGGTCCTCAGTGGTAACCGGGTTACCCCGGCGGTCAAAGGCCACTATTATCTTGCCCAGCCGTTCACGCAAGTCTTTTAGGTCCCGGGCCACGGCCAGAATGGCCATCAATTCCGAGCTGACTGAGATCTGAAAACGAGAGGACATCATGAAGCCGTCCTGCTTGCCGCCGATACCGATGATTATGTTGCGCAGAGCCTGGGCGCAGAAGTCCATCACCCAGCCCATCTCTACCCGCCTGGGATCTATGTCCAGGCGCCGGAGCCTGCGCTTGGCCAACTCGGCGTCATCGTAGTTGGCCTCATGCTGCATGCGGGCGGTTAGGGCCACCATGGCCAGGTTGTGGGCGTTGGTTATGGCGTCAATGTCTCCGGTAAGGCCCAGAGAGAACTCGGTCATGGGGATCAGCAGGGCGTTCCCCCCGCCCGCGGCCGTACCTTTAATGTTCATGGTGGGTCCGCCTGAAGGTTGACGGATGCACCCGCCCACGTTCTTGCCCCGCCTGCCCAGCCCTTCCAACAGCCCCATGGTGGTGGTAGTCTTGCCTTCGCCCAGCGGGGTAGGGGTGATGGCGGTGACGTCGATGTACTTGCCGTTGGGCCGGTCTTTCAACCGCTGCCAAACCTTGAGGTAATCCAGTCGGCAGATCCTTCCGTAAGGAATGATCTCGTCCTTTTGCAGCCCCAGCCGCTCACGCCATTCCTCCGGAGCAGGCATGTTCTTCTCCGCTTCGTCGGCGATTTGCCAGTCGGCCAACCTGGTGGGGTCATAAGCCATACCGATCCGTTCCCCCTTCTTACCGCATCTCACCCCGAACCCGGCCACGGATAACGAGCCTTGCCTATATGTAGCCGGGGACGGTTGACACTGTTATTTCGTCCTTGGCGGGGAGGAATCCTTCTCGTGGAACACCGTTCTGGACAGGCCCGGTACCGGCAAGAAAAAATGCGACCGGGCCATTTCCTACCCGGTCGAGGGTTCTGGTCCCGTGCTTTACATGTCACCTACTTGTCTCGTCTCGCCTGACCCGCCGCCACTTCCGCCTCTACTGCAGTCAGATCTGCCCCGCAGTACGGGCAAATCCATGTGGAGTACGGCGATGCCGAGTAGGACGTGCCACCACAGTGCGGACACCGCTTACAGAACACGGCTCTCGGGGCAACCGCCCCACCACACCCCTTTACTTCAGAAGTTTCCCGCTCCGCTTCGCTCTTACGGTCAGATTGTACCACATACCGATTATACTGGTCACTATACTAGTAGTCAATATCGATCTGCACTCTTGGCGACTTTACATCCGCCCTGTTTCCGTCTAATGTTACCACAGGTGGTCCGAGTGCCAGAAAAGAAGGAGCCAACTCAGCTGGGCGGGCGTTTACGTTCCCTGCGTATAAGTCTGGGTCTTACTCAGGAACAACTGGCGGAGAGGGCCAACCTCCACTACAGCTACATAGGCCAAGTGGAACGAGGCGAAAAGACTCCGTCCTTGCGGACGCTCAAGCGTTTGGCCGAAGCCATGCACACGCGCGTAGAGTACCTGGTCGGGGAGACACCCACCTACGAGGACCAGACGGGGGACCTACGGCGCGAATTGCTGGCACTACTGAGTGACTGCCCCCCTCAAGAGCTACAGCTGATAATGGATATGATACGGGTCCTGGTTTTCCACCTGCGCGACCGTCGCGGCTTGCTTTCCGGCCCGGATGAAGGATAAAAACTGAGGTTCGTCCCAGAGGCGGACGAACCTCAGTTGCTTCCTGCGTCTTCAGGGATGCCTATTCTTCTTCCTCCGAATAGGGAATTAACTTCACGGTTTCGGTGAGCACGTCGATGTAGCTGTAGGACACCCGCCGAACGGAGTCCCCCTTTTCGTCCAGCTTTACCACGAAGATATGGGGGTAGGTCTGCTCTAGCACGCCGACCCGCTCGACAACTTTCTTCCGGCCCCGGTTGGCCTGCAATCTCACCTTTTTACCTATACAGGCCTCCAGGTCCTGGCGGATTTCCGCCAATACCTTCTTTGCCGCCACTGCTGCCACCTTCCTCCCACTTTGGTTTATTCTAGCCGCAACATCCACCCCATGTCAAGAGTCAGTATGCTGCCAACAACTCCCTAATGCGTGGCCGTGGCGCAAAGCGTATAATTGTGCCAACCGGTCTCTGGCTTTGGAGTTGGCACTTTTCGCGCTCGAAGGAGGGAGGTCCATGCACAAGGCTGCTGTCGCCGTGATGGGATTCCTACTGCTGTGGCTCTTGCTACCCGGAAGCTGGGCTCTGGCGGCAACAGGTTGGGTTTACACCGTTCAGCCCGGTGATACTCTTTTTGGGATAGGAATCGGCAACGGGTTGAGCGTGAGTACCATTATGCAGGACAACCGGCTAACCAGTACGGTGATCAAACCCGGTCAGAAGTTGTGGTTGAGGTCAGACGGGGGCTTTAGCTACCGCGTGCGACCGGGAGATACCCTCTACCGAATTGCCCGAAGCACCGAAAGTACGGTAGCTGCCATCCAGCGGGCCAACGGCCTCCGGAGCACCCTACTCTATCCGGGCCAGACCCTTTGGATACCGACCCGAACCACCCGGAGCCTGGCCAGCCGAAGCGGCCAGTCCCAACCTTCCTGGACTTCTTCCGACCTCTACTTGCTGGCGCGTCTGGTTTACGCCGAGGCCCGCGGGGAACCGTATGTGGGCCAGGTGGCGGTGGCCGCCGTGGTACTCAACCGGCTGGAGCACCCGGCTTTTCCCGATCGCATTTCTCAGATCATCTTTCAGCCCGGAGCCTTCACCGCCGTGGCCGATGGACAGATCTACTTGACCCCCGACGCCACCGCCATGCGCGCGGCGAGGGACGCCCTCCGGGGCTGGGACCCCACCGGAGGCGCCCTCTACTACTGGAACCCGGCCAAATCGAGCAACCGCTGGGTCTGGTCGCGAACCATTGTTGCCCGATACGGCAATCACGTTTTCGCCCTTTAGCTCCTTTGCTCCAGCATCTTGCGCGCCACACGCAGGAAGAGGCTGTACATGCGTAACCTGGCTTGAAGCCGACGCCAGTTAGCCCGACCAGACTTCACCAAAACAAATCCCCCCTGGGATAAAGTATTGCCCAGGGGGGACGTTCCCCAAACCCCGTCACCGGGCCCCTACTTGGTGTGCTTGTCGGCCACCTTGGTGGCCCCGCAGGAGTCCGGCTTTATCTTGGCATCAAAACCGCTGCCCACCACCATTCCCACTATCTCTCGCACCAGGTCCCTGGTCTGGCCGCTGGTGCCCACGTCCAGATGGATCTCCACGTTGAGCTCACTGTGCCCGTTCAGCGCCAGCTTTTGGGCCAGAAAACTGGCGGTTTCCAGACTTAAGGAGGCCTCGTAAAAAATGCGCTGCCTCAGGCTGGCCAAACGGCGGTGGATACGCCGCCGATAGTAGTAGCGTCCACCCTTACCCACCTGGTGTACGATAATGGCGGTTACGAAGCACGTTTCGTCCCGCACCTGGGAGTCGGTACCGATAATCAGGCGGTACTCGGCCTCGGGGTTGGCGTCGATGAAGGCCACGAGGTCCGAAAAAACCTCCTCCAGGGTTAAGGGGCCTTTGGTGGGACTGATGAAGTACTCCACCGCCTATCCGCCCTTTCTATATCTAATAAAAGCCCGGCTCAGGGCCGCATAATCTTCCAGGCTCAGCTCCTCGGCCCGGCAGGTTTCGGAAAAGCCCTGCTCGGATAAGACCGCCCTTACCCTTTCCTTGGGCAGCCCCAACCCGGCCTCCAGGGCGTTGAGCAAGATCTTGCGCCGCCGGCCGAAGCCGGCGCGCACCAATCCGAAGAAGAACTCTTCATCCCCCACTTCTACCGGTGGTTGAGACCGTCTTACCAGTCTTACCACGGTGGAATCAACCTCCGGTCGGGGCCAGAACTTTTCCCGACCCACCTCGGCAATGCGGCGGACCTCCGCAAAGTAGCTGACCGCGACGGTCAGGAGTCCGTAGGCCTTGCTTCCCGGGACCGCCAGCAGCCGCTCCGCTACCTCCCGCTGGACGGTCAGCACCGCCAGGGTGAAACCCGGCTCGCGGGTCAGCAGTTGCCGCAGGAAAGCCGACGTCAGGTAGTAAGGAAGGTTAGCAACCACCTTGAATCGGGTCGCCCCTTCCTCGCGGGCCAGGCCGCTCAAGCTGGTCCGCCGCACATCGGCCAGGACTATCCGCACGTTGGCCAAGGCTCCCACGGTATAGCCCAGAACCGGAAGCAGCCCGGCATCGACCTCCAGGGCCACCACCCGGCCGGCCGTAGCGGCCAGCGCGCGGGTAAGGGTTCCCAGCCCCGAACCCACCTCGACCACTACGTCGTCAGGGCCGAGGTCGGCGGCGGCTACGATGCGGCGGACCGTTTCCCGGCTGACCAAGAAGTGTTGCCCTCGCCTGGGCCGGGGCCGGAGGTTAAAGCGCCTAACCACCGCCCGGGTGACCGCAGGAGAAGCCAGGTCAACTTCTGGAGGCAGTATTTCGGCGGCCACGTCCCTAAACCATTATAGTCGATATCCATTTCCGGGGCAAAGTTAAGCTGTGGCAAAACTAAATAGGGAGGCGTTCCACCTCCCCGGCTCAATCCAGTATGTACACTTTCACCCGTTGCCGGCCCCACCGTCGCGCCTGATCGGGGTCTTCAAAGTACACGTCTATCCGGTCGCCCTTGATAGCGCTGCCCACGTCCTCGGCCCGACCGTAACCGTAGCCCTCCACGTAGAGGCGCGTGCCCAGAGGAATCACCCTTGGGTCCACCGCCACCGTACCCCGTTTGGGCCTGGTTCCGGTGGCGGTCCGGCTATGCAGTGCGTAGGCCGTGGCCACCATCTCCCGCACTTCCCGGTAGGAATCCGGCGCGCCACGAGCGGCCAGCGTTAGCCCTGCGGGAGCGGAGCCGGTACCCACGGCGATTATCTTTTCCACCGGCGCCCGGATTACCGTTACCCCGATCTCTTCTTTGGCAACCACTTCGCCGTTGGCGTACGTAACCCGCCACACCCTCTGCTGCAGTCCCTCTCGGCCGGCCCGCAGCACCTTGGTATGGCCCTTGGGCAGGTAGGACACCGTTTGGCGCCGGGTAGAAAAAGGAATGACCTCGTTAACCGCTACCTCCTCGGTTTTCACCCGTACCACTTTTACGGTATCCCCCGGGCCTACCGTGGACTCCAGTGCGGGTTCCACCCGGTCTTCCGGCCCCAGGGCCACATTCTGAGCCGCCAGCAGTCGGCCCACGGTCACCGGTACGGTGCGAACGGTTCGGGTCTCCCCTGCTATTTCCAGGGTCACCGGTCCGGAACGGATTACCTCCACCCGCATTCCGTCGTGAAGGGGAGTCTCCCGGCCGGGCTGCACCTCGTCTTCCGGCGCCAGCACCACCCCTTGGCTGGCCAGCAGTTCGCCCACCGACCCGGCAAAGGTGGCTAACCTGCGTTCTTCGCCGTCCACCGCCAGGCAGACATCGTTTCGCGCCCAGCAACCGTAGGCGACTATGACGCCTACGGTCAGTCCCACCATTACCAGGCCTAGAGGTCTTGAGCTTCGCACCGGGGTCGTCTGCCCTCCGTAGGGGAGGTGTCGGCTTCAGCCTCCCCGCCAGTCTGCCGTAATCTGTCACATTCATTTCGCCTTTTGGCCTGCAGATTCCTCCTGCTCCAATCGAGAAAGATGAAAAAGGTTGGCAGTTGCCCCACCCGTGACCCCAATGACTTCTTCCGTGTCCGTCTCCAGCAGTTCCGCCAGGCGCTCCGCTACCAGTTTCACCCGTGCCGGCTCATTGCGCTGACCGCGATAGGGCACGGGACTCAAGTACGGAGAGTCGGTTTCCACCAGGAAGCGGCCGGGAGGCACGGCGGCCAGCACCCGGCGATAATGCTCTTCGGTCCTCGGGAACGTAACCGGCCCGGCAAAGGAAAGGTAAAACCCTCGCTTGACCAGGCGGCCGGCCATGGCCGCATCCCCGGAAAAGCAGTGGATCACACCCGCCAGACCCGGTCCCACCCGTTCCAAGAGGGTTTCCGTGTCGCGGTGGGCCTCCCGGTTGTGCACGATCACCGGCAGCCCCAGGGTTTGGGCCAGGCGGAGCTGGAGATCAAAAACCCTGAGCTGAACTTCGCGGGGCGAGCGGTTGTAGTAATAGTCGAGCCCGATCTCCCCGATGGCCACTACCCTGGGATCGCGCGCCAGTTCGGCCAGCGCTTCCAGGTCCTGTTCCCGAAAATGTCGGGCCTCGTGGGGGTGAAAGCCCACCGCCGCTGCGACCATGGGGTAGCGGTGGGCCAGGTTCACCGCCTCTCGGGAAGAGGCGAGATCCGTTCCCACGGTGATTATCCACGTGACTCCGGCAGCTCGGGCCCGTTCGATTACCTCCGGCAACTCGGCGCCGAAACGCGGATCGTCGAGGTGGGCGTGACTGTCTACGAGCACGCTCCCACCCCGTCCTAGCGAACCTTGCTGCCGCCGGCAACGGGTCGATCCACGGTCAGGAGGCTCACGGTTTCACCCTGGGTTGCCGCCAGAATCATTCCCTGTGACCAAATGCCCCTCACCTTGGCCGGCGCCAAATTGGCCACCAGTACTACCAGCCGGCCGACCAGGTCCTCGGGCCGGTAGTACTGGGCAATCCCGGCCACCACGGTTCGTTCCTCCTGCCCCAGCCTCAATACCAGCTTCAGCAGGCGGTCGGCCCCGGGCACCTTTTCCGCCTGAACCACCTCGGCAACGCGGAGGTCCAGCCGGCCGAACTCCTCGATACTTATGGTTTGCCCGGCGGCCGCCTTCTCCTGACCCGGCGAGGGGCCGGGAGTGACTGTAGAGGGCATCGTCGGTTCCTCCTTTCGTGGGAATAGCGCGGGCCCGCGATTGACTGCCGTTCCCGGAGGAAGGATCCCCCACTTGCGGGCACTCTCCCAGGTCTGCAGCTGCTGCGCGTCCTCCAGACCCAGCTGCGGCCATACCCGAGGCGGGAGACCGGGCAGGAATGGGGACAGGAGGACGGTGAGCACCCTCAAGCCCTCGGCCAGGTTATAGAGAACGGTATGCAGGCGCTCGACTTGCCCCTCGCGGACCAGGTTCCACGGCGCCGCTTCGTCCACGTACTTGTTGGCCCTGGCCACCAGTTCCCAGATTGCCGCCAGGGCTCCGGCAAAATCAAAACGCTCGAGTTCCTGCTCCACCCGCTCTACCGCCCGCGCTGCCGTCTCGGCCAGATCGGTTTCCATGCGGGTGGAAGCACCGGGCACAGGCACCACGCCTTGAGTGTAGCGCTCGATCATGGCCAGGGTGCGGCTGAAGAGGTTGCCCAGGTCATTGGCCAGGTCGCGGTTGTACCGTTCTACCAGGGCCTCCTCGGAATAGTAGCCGTCGGCTCCGTAGGGAAGCTCCCGGAGCAGGAAGTAGCGGATGGCATCCGCCCCGTATCTTTCGATCAGTACTACCGGATCCACAACGTTCCCCTTTGACTTGGACATTTTCCCCCCGCCGACCATCAGCCAGCCGTGTCCGAACACCCGCCTCGGAGGTTGAACCCCCGCCGCCATGAGCATAATGGGCCAAATAACGGCGTGAAAGCGCACGATATCCTTTCCCACCAGGTGGGTGGCCGCCGGCCAATAGCGTTCGAACTTGTCGGTCTGAGAGCTCCCCCACCCCAGGGCGGAGATGTAGTTGGTGAGGGCGTCGAACCAAACGTAGACCACGTGCCTGGGATCTCCCGGCACCGGCACCCCCCAGTCGAAGGTGGTGCGGGAAATGCAGAGGTCCTCCAGGCCGCCGCGCACGAAGCTCACCATTTCGTTGTAGCGCGAGGCCGGCTGGACGAAGTCCGGATTCTCTTCCAGGAATTGCAGCAGGCGATCGGCATACTTGCCTAGCCGGAAGAAGTATCCCTCTTCCGTCACCCGTTCCACCGGCCGCCCGCAATCCGGGCAGCATCCGTCTACCAATCGGGTCTCCGTCCAGAAGGTTTCACAGGGCGTGCAGTACCAACCTTCATAGGTAGATTTATAGATGTCACCTTGCTCCCGCAACTTCAGGAACAGTTGTTGTACCGCCTGCTGATGGCGGGGCTCGGTAGTGCGCAGGAAATCGTCGTAGGATATTCCTAAACGCCGCCACAGGTCCTGAAAGGTGGCGACGATTCGATCCACGTACTCCTGCGGTTTCACCCCGGCCTCCAGGGCCTTGCGCTGGATCTTCAGACCGTGTTCGTCCGAACCGGTAAGGAACCAGACCTCATGGCCGCGCATCCGCTTGTAACGGGCCAGGGTATCGGCCATGGTGGTGGTAAGGGCGTGCCCGATATGCAACCGGTCGCTGGGGTAGTAAATAGGCGTGGTAACGTAAAAGGGTTCGGCCACCGCACCCGTCCTCCTTTTTACTTTATTTATCATAGCACCAAAAAAAGAGCTGTCAAGTTGGGTAGGAAACTATTGACTTTAAATGCAAACGCTGGTACGATAGTAGTAAAGACTGTCGAAATATGTTTGCCAAGGGAGAGGAGAACATGATGAAGTCGACGGGTATCGTACGGAAGGTGGACGAGCTGGGCCGGGTAGTGATCCCCATTGAGCTGCGGCGGACTTTAGGTATCGAGGAGAAGGACGCGCTGGAGATTTACGTGGATCAGGAGAAGATCATACTGAAGAAGTATCAGCCTGCCTGCATTTTCTGCGGTAATGCCGAGGAGATCACCCACTTCCGGGGAAAGAACGTCTGTCGGGAATGCCTCAGTCTGATGGCTTCGCAAGCTGTTTAGGGTGGACAAGCTATAGAAGGTTATCGAAGCGGCTCCGAATCCGGGGCCGCTTCGGCCTTTAGGGCTAGGCGGTACAGCTCTCGCCGGGGAACACCGGCCTCGGCCGCTACCCTCCTGACCGCTTCCGAAAAAGGGACGCCCGCCTCTCGTTGCCTTTTCACCTCCCGAAGCACTTGTTCCCAGTCTACATCTTCTGGCGGCCGGCACCCCTCGATTACGACCACTACTTCCCCTCGAGGAGGGTTGACGGTGAAATGGTCCAGCAGCTCTGATACTGACCCCCGCAACACCTCCTCGTGCAACTTGGTCAGTTCCCGCGCCACCGCCGCCTGCCGGTCCCCCAGCACCGCCAGCAGGTCTGCCAAGGTTTCCTGCAAACGGTGGGGCGCTTCATAAAAGACCAGGGTCCGTTCCTCGTCTGCCAGGCTCTCCAGGTATTTCCTCCGCGCTCCGGCTTGACGCGGCAGAAATCCTTCGAAGGCAAAGCGCCGGGTGGAAAGACCGGAGACCACCAGCGCCGGGACAAACGCCGTCGGTCCGGGGAGGGCCTCTACCGGAATGCCTTCCCGGATGGCGGCCCTTACTGCCCTTTCTCCCGGGTCGGATATGCCCGGAGTCCCCGCCTCGCTCAAGAGGGCCACGTCTCTGCCGCGACGAAGGTACTCCAGTATGTAGCCCACCCGCTGCTCTTCGTTGTGTCGGTGGTAACTCACCACCGGCACCCGCCGCACGCGATAGCGCTCCAGCAAGACCTTCACCTTGCGCGTATCCTCGGCGGCAATCAGGTCCACCCGCCGCAGGACCTTCAGGGTCCTGATGGTAATATCTTCTAGATTGCCTATCGGCGTGGGGCAAACAAATAACCGGCCGGGGGAAATCCCCCCTTCGGGGTTTTCCCCGGCCGGGTCTTGCCGCTTCGGGCTTCCGCTGCTGCCGATGCCCTCGGCCGAACTAGGTCTGCGCCTGCTCATTTCCCTCCTCCCTCCCCAGGCGGGCCAGCAGGGCCAGACAGAGGAGGCAGCCCATGCCGTAGTTTAGGGGACGGGCAAAATAGGGCGGGCAAATATGGTAGCCCTCGCGGTACAACTCGCGCAGCGAAACCACCCCCTGCTCCGGTCCGGGCCGGTGGTAGCCGCTGTAGAGCTGGGCCCGCAGGTTCCGGTTCTCTTCTTCTAGACCCCAAATGCGGGAACGCAGTTCCTGGACCTCGGCCAACAAGCCGGCCAGCCGGCCCTCAATCTGGGCCAAGGCCTCCGTCAGGCTGCTCTTCAACCTGCCCCACTTCCTCCCGGGGTACTTCCACTGCGACCTTGCTCTCCTCCAGTTCTACCGTAACCGTCCCTTTGACCACGTTGATCCCTACAACCCGGCCCGGACCGGACTCCAGAAGCACCCTCTGTCCGATCTCCGGGTAGCCGTTTCGGGCCTCCTCGTAAAGGTCGTTCTCGAAGCGCAGGCAGCACATGAGGCGGCCGCAAATGCCGGAGATCTTGACCGGGTTGAGGGAAAGGTTTTGATCCTTGGCCATGCGGATGGAAACCGGATCGAACTCACCCAGGAAGGAAGCACAACAGAGTTCGCGGCCACAGCCGCCCAATCCACCCAGGAGCTTGGCCTCGTCCCGTACCCCTATCTGCCTCAGCTCGATACGGGTGCGGAAAACCGCCGCCAGATCCCGGACCAACTGGCGAAAGTCTACCCGCCCTTCGGCCGTAAAGTAGAAGGTCAGCCGGCTGCGGTCGAAGGTATACTCCGCTCCCACCAGCTTCATGGGCAGGCCGTGTTCCCGTATCTTCTGCTGGCAAATGGCAAAGGCTTCCTTTTCCAGGGCAGTATTACTCCGCAGCACCTCCTGGTCCTCGGCGGTAACCCTCCTGATTACCGGCCGTAAGGGAGTGACTATTTCCTCCTCGGATACCGCCTTGGTACCCACCACCACTTCTCCGTATTCCAGCCCGCGAACCGTTTCCACCAGCACCTTATCGCCTACGGCCAACTCCTGCTCCCCGGGATCAAAGTAGTATATTTTTCCGGCTCGCCGGAACCGGACCCCTACTATCCTTACCACTTCCGCTTCTCCCTTCTTCCAACCCTATCTGTGGCCAGCGCAAGAGCAGCACCTCCCACAGTAGCTGCCGCTGGACGTTCTGGTCCAGAGCCTTACGCGCACCCACCAGGCGACGCCGGAGGGCGGCCAGCTTCTCAGGCGAAGGCAACCGCCGAGGAAGGTGCTCCGGCAGGTCTGGATGGTGCAGGAGGTCCTTCCGGCCGGTCCTCTGCCACACCCAGGCGTCGCGCAGCCAATCCAGGAAGGTTTCGACGACCTCCCGGCCCTCCCATTCTCTCATTTCTTGGGCCAGCTCTAATCTCTGCCGCGCCGGAGCCTGCCAAACACCGGACCAAATCCTCAGCATAACCGACCGCTTGGGGTCCCCGCTCACAAGCTTCTTTGCCCGCTCCAGGTTCCCTCCGGCCAGGGCCGCCGCCCACTGCGCCTGCGGCCCTTCGAATCCCCGGTCGGCCAGAAAGCTCAACACCGCCGCCCGCGGCAAGGGGCCAAAGCGCACCGTCTGGCAACGCGAACGTATCGTGGGCAGTAGATCCTCCGGGCGGTCACTAACCAAAACGAAGACCATCGGGGCGGTCGGCTCTTCCAAAAGCTTCAACAAGGCATTGGCCGCTTCCGGGGTAAGCTCCTCCGCCCGCACCAGCACCACTAACAGGTACCGCCCCTCGTGAGGGGGATAGACCGCCCGCCGGCGCACCTCCTGGAGCTGCTCCAGCTTTAGGCTCTGGCCGGCCGGCTCTATCCAAAGCAGATCCGGGTGCGAACGCTCCCTGAGCTTGAGGCAGGCCGGACAGAAATCGCAGGCGTCCCCCTGCCGGGAGTAGGGGCAATTGAGAGCCTGGGCCCAGGCCAGAGCCGCGGTCTTCTTGCCTGCGCCCGGAGGCCCGGCAAAAAGGTAGGCGTGGGTTATCCGGCCCTCAACCAAGGCCCGCCGCAGCTGCTCCTTGGCAACCTCCTGCCCGTACAGAGCGGCCAGAGTCATGACCACCCTTTCCTTTCCAGAAAGGCCTCTACCTTGTTCTTCACCCGGACGAAGACCTCGTCCGGAGGTCCGAGGGCTTCGATCACCGCCACCCGCTCCGGGAACTGCCTGGCCAATGTCAAATAGCCCCTGCGCACCGTCTCCAGGAATTCGCTTCCCTCTGCTTCCAGGCGATCCGCCTTGCGTCCCGCCGTAACCAGGCGCCGCAGCGCCTCCCGGGCAGGCATATCCAAGAGCAGGGTAAGATCGGGCTCCAAGCCTCCGGTGGCCAGGCGGTTGACCGCCTCTAACTCGGCCAGATCAAGACCCCGCCCGTAACCCTGGTAGGCAAGGGTGGACAGGGTGTAGCGGTCGCACACCACCACCCGGCCCTCCGCCAGGGCCGGGCGGATTACCTTAGCCACGTGCTCGGCCCGCGCCGCCGAGTACAGGAACAACTCGGCCGCCGGCGCCACCGTACCCAGGCGACGGCCGAGTACCACTTCCCTCAGCGCCTCTCCCAGTTCGGTTCCTCCCGGCTCGTGCGTTACCAGTACCCGTAACCCGCAGGCCCTGAGGTAAAGCCCCAACCGCTCGGTCTGGGTAGTCTTCCCGACGCCGTCTATCCCCTCCAGAGAAATAAGCCGCCCGGGAAGAGGCATGCGACCCTGCTCCCTATTCACCGACTACCGCTACCTCACCTTCATCCGTAAGGCCCTGAATGGCGTGCCCCCAAGCCTGCAACTCCCGGAGGTAGGCCACCAAATCCTCACCTATCAATTCTCCCGGCCAACAGAGCGGGATGCCCGGCGGATACGGAACCAGGGCCTGGGCCGCAATCTCCCCGGCGGCAGCGTCCAGAGGCACCCACCGATGGGGAGCCATGAACGCTTCACGCGGGGTGAGAACCGGCCTGCCGGGACGGGGCTCATAACCCACCACCCCGGCTCGGGGCTTGGCTACCAGCGGTCGGCTCAGTAGGACCGAAAAAGCCTGCCTCACGCTAGGTATCGACCAGGCGCCGTCGGCCAGGCTGAAAAGCAGCAATACGTGGCGCCTGCCCCAGGCCTCAACCTGCACCCGGCCTTCTTCGCGCAGGATCTCGGCCAGAGCTCGGCCCTCTACGCCCAGAGGGGCCGCCGAAATCACCAGCCGCAGAGGATCGCGGCATTCTCCCCCCGGCCCCTCCCAGAGTTCAAACTCTGGTCTGGCCTTCAGCCAGCCTCGCAGCTCGTCGACCGCCGCCAGGGCCTCCTCCCAGGCTGCGGCTCCCCGCCGGGCCAGGTGGGCCTGCATGGCGTCCAGGGAGGCCAGAAGCGGATAGGAGGGGCTGGTGCTCTGGAGAAGATCAAGCGCCCGGACTACTCTCCCCCCCTCATCCAGCCCGTGACGCAGGTGCAGTACCGCCGTCTGGGTGAGGGAACCAAGGGTCTTGTGCCAGCCCTCTACCACCACATCGGCGCCCAGGTCCAGGGCCGAGGGCGGAAATCGCGGGTGCTTTCCAAAGTGGGCTCCGTGGGCCTGGTCTACCACCACCGTCATTCCCAGCGAATGTGCCCACTCGATCAGCGGCCCGATCTCCCAGGCCACACCCTCGTAGGTAGGATAGACAAGGACCAAGAGTCTGCATCCCGGATGGGAGGCAAGGGCGGACTCCGCTTCTGCCCGATCTATGCCCAGCGGTAAATCCCAGGTCCGGTCGAACGCATCCCTCAAGAATACGGGCCGAATGCCGGCCAATATGGCCGCACCTACCAGGCTGCGGTGGCCGCACCGGGGAACGAGCACCGGCTCATCCGGCCGCGACAGTCCCAGGAGCGCCGCCAGCAGTCCCACCGTAGTCCCGTTCACCAGGAAATAGCTGCGGCCGGCGCCGGCAAGTCGGGCCGTTAGCTCTTGGGCCCGGGCGATAGGCCCCTGGGGGTGGTGTAAATCGTCCAGACCCGGCAGTTCGGTGAGATCCAGAGCCGCCAGCTTATCCCCTACCAGCCTCCGCCACCACCCCGGCCACGCCTTGCCGCCCTTATGAGCCGGGAAATGCCCGGGATAGTAATCGCGGGCTACGTGCTCCACCAGCGCCCTAACCAGCGGTGCTTCCGGCCGTCCCTTAACCAAGACCTTCTCCTTGTAGAAGTATGTTCTTGCTGGGTCCTATTGTAGCATAAACCACCCGGCCCGCCTAGACAACCTGTCCCCGGGTTAACCCCAGTCTGTCCCGGCCTCACCGGGGTCGACCTGACTTCCCACACCCGGTTCCCCTTAACCTCTCCCCGCGTGGCCCGGTCAACCTTCGTTCTCCGGTTAGCGCCCTTGGCGTGCCCCGGCAGGGCAGGCACGTTCGGAGGGAGGCCTGGCGGCAAGCACGCCGCGGACTGCCCGACTATTCCGCTGCCCGACGCTGCACCCCTTCCAGATCGATATAATAGTGGTCATGGTAAATGAGCTCCGAAACGGGTACGATGCTGTATCCCGCGTCCTTGAGGTGGCTTATCAGCGGATCCAGGGTTTCCGGCGTATGTTCGCCGTTATTGTGAAACAGGATGATGCTTCCGGGCGCCATCCGCTTCTTGATGCGTTCCAGCATCGCCTGAGCGCTCAGGCCCTTCCAGTCTAGAGAATCGATGCTCCACTGAACGGGAATGAATCCTTCCTGATTGACCAGGATGATTACGCGATCATCGTAGTCGCCGAAAGGAGGGCGAAAAAGCCTGGGCTGGTATCCGGTTATCTCCCGGATCAGGCGGGCGTTCTCCCTTAGTTCTCGGACGATCTGCTCGTCGGTAAGCCGGGTGAAACGGGGGTGAGTAGCCGAATGCAGGCCGATCTCGTGGCCCTCAGAGGCGATTTGCCGGGCCTGCTCCGGGTACTTTTCCAGCCACAGGTTTACCAAGAAGAAGGTGGTTCTGACCCCGTGACGCCTCAATACGGCCAGGATCTCCGGCGTGCGCTCCGCGCCCCAGCAGGCGTCGAACGACAGCGAAACCTTCCGTTCCGCCGTGTCCACCCGGTAGATGGGATGGATTCGTCGGGCACCTCCCACCAGAAGGTATTGCCAAGAGGCCCGAAGAGGGGGCAAGAGACACAGGAGCAGACAGGCGGCCAGGAGCACCCAGCCCAATCGCCGCCAAAACCGGCGTCCGCCGACGATGTAGGTCCACACCTCTATCGCCTCTTCCGTCGGGACTCGGAAGATTCATATGCGTCCCCGGGGAGGGCGCAGGGCAGGAAAGAGGTGGAAGTATTCCCGTTAGGATAGGGCAGCCGCGGCGCGTAGCGCCGGAGCGGGTAAAGACCATCATAAGGCAACCGGTCGGAAAGGATTAGTCGAACCGATGGCGGTGCCGACCTGGTTCCCTGTACCGGGACGGGAATTTGCGGCCAAACCCAAATGGGAGGCGGCCTCTGCCAAGAAAAAGTTAAGCCCCGGTAATACACCGGGGTTTGAGGCTTAGCTTTCTGGCGGCG
>JANLFO010000020.1 GCA_024653205.1 Clostridia bacterium
AGCACCCGGTACCGCCAGTCAACTCAACTTAACTCGAAAGTGGGGATACGTCAGGGACCCAAGGCCCCCTTCGCCATACGCTCGCAACGTCGTTGGCTGCCACCCCCGTCGACGATCGGCGCAGTTCCTAAGGGCCCGGCCCGGTGGAACCCACCATGGCCGAGCAATACGGGCAGGGGCAGTCAGACATCAATAGGCGGCTCTACATGTCCACTCAAGGATGTCAACGAGACTCTTCCTGCTGTTCTCGGCGGTCGCCGCCAGGCCCGGTTCCACCTCTCTTTGTTCAACACCTGGGCCCGAATCAGGCCGCCAGTTCACGAAGTTCAGGATGCGTAGCTTCCTCCCGGCCGGAGGGATCAGGAAGTCAAGAAGGCGATTGGTCAGATCTTCGTGATGGCTAACGATGAAGACCTGACGCCTGGCAAAGACTTCTTCGGTAACATAGGCGATTTGTCTGATAAGGGCAGCCGTCCGCGGCAGCTGCGCCATGTCGAAGGCTGTGGTCACGTCGTCCAGGGCAATGACGTTATGCCGTATGTAGCTATTAAGTGAATCGGGTTATAATGGGCAGGAACTCGGCAGGCGAAAGAATACGAATACCTTGGTACTCCTTCAACGGCTGAAGGTGACGGGTATCACCAGAAACAACGTATTCGGCGCCACCCGCCAATGCGCACGCCAAAAACATGTTGTCTGCCTTGTCTTCTGCGATCACCTTTAATGCAATCTTAGGCGTGATCAACGTGGTGATTGAGGTGATCTCCGCCAAGGTTACTCTAATCTGCTCATCGGTCCAAGCGAATTTAGCTCTCAGCACTCTCGCCACCTCGGCAAGGATGTCTGGCGAAATCAGCAACTCGATCTCGGAACTTCTTGCCATGCTGATAATCCTCTCGGGCTTCCCGCCAAAGAGGATCGCAGATATATAGACGTTGGTGTCCAAAACCACCTTAACCACTTCGGCTTTCACTTCGCTCCGCATGGATCGCGTCTTCTACTTCCTCTTCGCCTTTGAGACCTAATTCCCGGACGGTTTGCCTGCCCCACTCCCTGATTTGCTGCCACCGCTTCTCGCGCTCGATGTACTGCCTGATGGCCTCCCGCGCAAATTCCGCCTTGGTCTTGGCTTCGTGCCTGGCCATGGCCTCAAGCTCATTGTATAAGGGAGCCGGAATTGAGATATTGAGTATTCTCCTCCCTGTCTTCTCCACCTGGCAGCCCTCCGTAACAAAAGAGGTTACACCTACATAATATCGCGCCGGAGGAAGGAGTCAAGCCGTCGGGCGGCTGAGTTATCCCCAGTTCGTCCCGGGGCAGTGCTGGTTTCCCCTTCGTACCGGTCGCTTAGCCGACCAAACTAGGGTTCGAGCTTCGCGCTCCGGCGGGCACACCGCTTAGGCGCCGTCCATGGCGCCAGCGCGGCTTCGGCCATCCGTGGCCTCCGGCCCGCCTCCACGCTCGCTCTCACCGAGTTCGGTACCCGGCACGCTTCAGGTACTCGGGCAAAACCAGCACTGCCCTCGAAGAAGTGGGATCCGTCAGGTCGGGCGGGCCGGGACGTTAGCGCCGGCAGCGGAGGAGGGCTGCCTTAAGATTTGAGGGCGTTGAAGAAAGGCAGGGCGATGCTCCGGCGGCCCACGCCAGTGCCCTCGGCGCTGCAGTTGACCGCCCCCTTTTGGCAGTGGTACAATGGCAAAGCGGGGAAGAAAAGAGGAATGTAAGGGGGATGCACCATGGCCGAGCAGTTTGTGGCTAAGATTTCCGAAAAGGGTCAGATTACCATTCCCAAAAAGCTTAGAGAACGGTATGGCCTTGAGGAAGGAGACTACCTCCTGCTCCTCCCTCAAGGCCAGGGGCTAAGAATAGAGAAGGCGGCCGTTGAACCCCTGGCGAGGTTTCGCACCCTGGCCGAGGAGACCGAAAAGCGCTGGCAGGAGGAAGGAGTCAAGCCCGAAGATGTCGAGGAGGCCGTGCGTTGGGCGCGAGGCCAAAAGTAGTGCTGGATCCGAACGTTCTACTCTCGGCCCTGGGCTGGAACGGACCGGAAAGAAAGGTATACGAACTGTGCCTCCAGGGCAAACTGCTTCTGTATATCTCCCGGCCCATGTTGGAAGAGTTGTTGCGCGTGCTGGATTATCCCAAGTTCGGCTTTCCCAGGCTGCACAAGATATGGTTCGTCGAGGATCTACTCCGAATTGCGGAAGTGGCAGAGGCCCCAGCCTTGCCCCCGATTGTGAAGGATGACCCCGCGGATGATCACGTTCTTGCCTGTGCGGCCGCCGCCGCTGCCGACTACCTGATTACCGGCGACAAGCACCTCCTCAGGCTGAACACGTACGGGTCGACCGTCATCTGTTCGGCCTCCGCTTTCCTCGAGCGCTACAAACAGTGGGAAGCACCGAGTTGACCGAAGGGTGTCGCTTAAACGCGGCGACGGCCGTCCTCCCCCGGTGACCCCCACCACCGCAAAATGCCGGCCGGGGCGGGCCGGGACGTTAGCGCCGGCAGCGGAGGAGGGCTGCCTTAAGATTTGAGGGCGTTGAAGAAAGGCAGGGCGATGGGTCCATCACGAGCGGGGGCCAACTCCCGAACCCACAGATTCATTCCTTTCTTCCTCCCCAGAAAGGAAACTCACTCATGCGTCGCCTAGATGGCGAACGTAATGTAGCTCTTGCTTGCATTTCCTATACAGCCGGTCATCGGCCGTCCAGAATTCGCAGCGCCGCAACTCCGCAAGGGCCAGGTAGTGGGCGTCGTAAACGGTGGGAAGTCCCAGGGCCTTGGCCAGCTCCCAGGCCCTTTGCCTTTGCCCCTCCTCCATGAGGACGGTCAAAGGTATGGCCTGCACGGCGGCAAAGGCCAGGTCGGCCTGCTCTTCTGTCAGCCCGCCGCAGGCCGAAGGGCGCGTGGTCTTCTGCCGGAT
This sequence comes from Clostridia bacterium, assembly GCA_024653205.1. NCBI lineage: Bacteria > Bacillati > Bacillota > Clostridia > Clostridia bacterium. The sequence continues at coordinate 2,927 of JANLFO010000020.1, forward strand.
CACGCTGTCCACCTCAACCGGGCAGAAGACAGGGGCAATGAGGCGCACCCCTAGCGCGTGCCACCTGGTAAACAGGACCTCCGCCCTCTCGCTGTCCGCCTCGTTGAGCACCAGCTTGAGTACAAGGCTCGCGTCCACGCACACTTCTCTGGTCCGCAGCCTCAACGGCCAGCCCTCTCCCTGCGGATTTGCCTGAGCAGTTTCCCGCTGTCAGCGCTTGCGGGAAGCAAGCCCCGCACCTGCCGGCACCTGGCGAGCCAGTCGGCCTCAACCGCTCCCGCTGGCGGCCGGCCAAACTCTTCCAGCGCCTCTGCAGGTATTCTTAGCTGCCTGCCGAAACGGTAGGCCCGCAGCTGCCCTGTCCGCACCCAGCGCCGCACCGTGCGTTCGTTCACTTTGAGCATTTCCGCTACTTCCCTAGGAGTGTAGACCGCCTGGGTCATCACCAGTTCCATCTCCCGCTTACGCATACGTTCTGTTACATTATACCCCCTTATTGCCGCAGCCTCAACGCTTGGACTGTTCGGGGAGAGTTCACCGCGTCCAAAGATACCTCAGGGATTAATCCGGGGAGCAGGCTGGAAAAAGGCAGAAAGGGAACGGCGGTCCCCGGACCAGGCGGCGCTACAGCCGTGCGCTCTCTTGTGTTATCTTGTGTTATAATTGGAGCGTCAAGAGTATACACCGGCTACGGAGGCTGGTCGAATTGGATCCCAAGGCGCGGCCCAATCACCGTCTCTACATCGAAGTGCTCCGCAGGATGACTCCAGAGCAGCGCCTGCTGAAGGCCTTTGAACTGTCCGCCCTGGGGAAGAAGCTTTTCTTCCACGGCCTGCGGGAGCGGTATCCGCATCTCGGCGAGGAAGACATAAGGAGAATCTATTTGGAGCGTTTGAGCAAATGCCACAACAGAAACTACTAGAGAGGGTTGTCCGCGCTCTCGACCAAGCAGCGATCCCCTATATGCTCACCGGCTCTCTGGTTTCCAGCCTGCAGGGAGAGCCGCGGCTAACCCACGACATCGATGTTGTGGTCTCCGTGCCCGGTGGTTCGATAGATAAGCTGCTTGCCGCCTTTCCTCCCCCGGATTACCACCTGGATGAACAAAGTGTCCAAAGGGCCGTTGAGGAGAAAAGCGTATTTAACCTGATAGATGTGCGCGAAGGCGACAAGGTTGACTTCTGGATACTACAAACAGTGGGAAGTTCCGCGGCCTTAAGGCCCCTGGTCGGGCGCTAATCATTGAACGAGAAGGCGTCCCGGTGGTGCGCCCGCTTCCGGACGATCCCGTGGCGGGGGCGCGGGGCATGCTCAAGCGGCAAGGTTTGGCCGCCGAACATGCCACCTACAGGGAGGAGGAACAGCGTCTGGAGGCCGAACATGAAATAATCCGTTAATAGGCGGCTCTACAAGCCCACTCCAGGATGTCCACGAGTCTCCTCCTGCTATCCTCGGCGGTCGCTGCTAGGCCCGGTTCCAACTCTCTTTGCTCGAAGCCTGGGCCGGAATCTGATCGCCAGTTCACGAAGTTCACGATGCGTAACTTCCTCCCAGCAGGAGGGACCAGGAAGTCGAGAAGACGGTTGGTCAGATCTTCGTGATGGCTAACGATGAAGACCTGACGCCTGGCCGAGACTTCTTCGGTAGCATAGGCGATTTGTCTGATAAGAGCAGCCGTCCGCGGCAACTGCGCCATGTCGAAGGCTGTGGTCACGTCGTCTAGGGCAATGACGTTATGCCGTATGTAGCTATTAAGTGAATAATTAAGACCCAGTAACATGGCCAGGCCTAACTGTGCTCGATGACCGGTGGATAAGGCCGACAGGGGCCGGTCGTCGCGAGTATAAACCTGTAAAGTCGGTGCGGCTTCACCTCTCTTTGTTGGTCGCGAGGTCCTAAAGCGGACGGGGCAAATCCCTTCCACCAACCGAAAACGCTTTAGAATCGCGTTTACAGTCCCTTCGAGTTCCCTAAGAACATCGTCGGGCGGGACAATGGCGGCCGCTAGCACAGAATTCTTACCCGTTTCCCGGTCCAAAGCTGCTGAGACCGAAGCTATATAGTCTTTTGCCCTTAAGTAACCCGCCTGCTGTTGAACGAACGCCACCCTGCGTTCATACAGCTCTTCTACTTCCCTCCACTGTGAGGCCGCCTGGCGAGCGCGGTCAATTGCGCTGAGGAGGGCTGTGCGTGCGCCTTCGGTCCGCAGAAGGTCTTTCAGGTCCTTAAGAGAAATGGGCTGCTGCTCTAGCAAGGTTTTGTACCGGGAGCTAAGTGAGGGTTCGCGTAGGAGGGCGTAAACCTCCCTGGACCGTTTCAGCAGCGTAGTCTTTGCTTGAAGGGTTTCGCGCAACTGTAAGAGGTTCTGTAAAAGCTGAGTGCGCTGCTCTCTGATACGGACCTGCCACGCCTCTAATTCGCCCACCAGTCGAGAAAGGTCGTAGCTGGTGACCTTTCGTAGCCATTCAACTATCGGTGAAGGAGGAAGCATATCCCCAATATCACCACTCGCGCAGGGTACCTCACTCGCGCAGGGTACCTCGAGCCAGGTCGGACCCTGGTCACGCAGGGCGGTCAATACCTGTATAAGATCCGGCCCCGATGGGTTGTCGAAGTGGCGTTCCAGTTTCTCCAGGAGATCGACTTGCTTCTGCTTGGCCAAAACCTCCCCGGACAGCGCCGCTACTTCTCTTTCGCATTCCGGCCAAACAGGCGGGGGTAATAGCGAAGTGTCTTCGGGCTGATCCTCCAAGAGGAGACGCAGCTTAGTTTGGACCTCACCCATCCGCCTTACGACTTTCTCCCGGAGCGCAACCAGCGCTTCCTCAATTAGTCGTAAAGAGGCAGAAGGCTTGTCATCGGCTGCCGGAGGTGTACGATCCGGAGCAAATTCCTCCGCCAGATTCCTCAACTCCGTTTCCCACCCCGAGCGCAGGTTGCCAGACCTGATGACGAATAGCCAATCTCCGGTCCTCCTGGGGAGAACTATACCCTCTTCGCTCGAAGCGGTATCCACCAAGCTCTGGTAGGCATCCCTGAAGGCAAGCGCCGCCTGTTTTCGGTCTACGTTGATCGTGCTCTCGCCCGACAGGCCTTGACCAATAAAGTTCATTAGGCGGTCGGTCTCTAATCGCCACCGTTTGTGCGCCTTCCTCACCGCCTCTTGAACCACTTGTATGCTCTTGGGCGATGGCCTCAGAAACTCCAGCAGGCGGGGCATCTGCGCTTCCTCTTCTTCAAAGAGCTTGCTTAGAAGGTCCTGATAGTAGAAGCTGCACCGCGCCGCCAACTCGCGAGGTATTTCGGTAGGCCCTAAAGCAGGATCATACCGGACCTCGGAATTGGCGGTTACCGTTACCCTTTTAACTTCCGTCGCCGACCCGGCGTACTCAACCTCCGCTTCCACCCACCCGCTGCCCGGACTATTATGCACCGGCCCCGTGACCGAGGCCAGGGGGACCCTCTCCGGGTAATAATACTCGTTCAACACCAGACAAAGGGCGTCAATAACGCTGGTCTTGCCAAAGCCGTTGGGTCCGACCAGCAAGACCACGTCGGCGTCGGTATCAAGCCGCACAGGCTCACTACCTACGAAGCCCCTGAAACGGCACAGCTTCAAGGCCTTTACGCGCAAGATATGCTTACTCTCCATCGTTTCCGCTCCCCGCCACCAAGTTGCTCAGGTCCTTAAGCCGATCCTCGAGCCACTTATCAACCGGGCCGACCGCCTCCTCCCGCAGGGCCTGAGTCATGGCCCGCAACAAGCCGGCATGTTCCTCCGAGTACCGCCCCGACCGCTGCTCACTTTCAAAGCTTTCAATGATAGCTTCTAGTCCCCGCGGTTTCAGCTCGACCTGCGGCCAGGCCGCTGCTGCCGGGCCTATCAGTTTATGGATCAGGTGTCGGGCCCTCTGCTGGTCGCCCTCCTGCTCGCTGCCTTCCTCCTCATTACGCAAAACGATCAGGGAGAAATCCCCCCGGTGCCAGTCTTGATCGGCAGCCCACGTTTCTAGGATTTTGGTTGGCTCCGGGGCTCCGCCGGCATCGATAACGCAAAGCAGGGGGAGCACTAACCCCACTTCTTCGGCCCGACCGGAGATAAAGCGTAGAAGCCGCCCAAGCGTGTCTTGAGTCCTACCGGCTGCGAGGGCCGTGCTCTCGCAGGCGATGTCCACTGCCAGGGCCACGTCCGACAAGTAGAGGTCCCTGACCGTCAGGCCCGCGTTCTTACAATCCATGCGGTCCATGAGACGCCCAAGAAGCTCCGAGTCAAGGTTCAGTCTTAACCTCTCAACGTCGAACCCATTGTTGGTCACCCGTCTCTCCACCCCCCGTCCCGATTGGAACCGTTCGCATACGGACGCGACGCCGACCGCTATCAGACAGCCTGACCGTCTCCTGAAGCCGGTCACGAAACCCCTTCTTGGCTGCCGGCACGTGGGAGAAGCCCTCCAGCAGCGAAAGAAGAGGCACCTGACGAACCGGGACAACTTTCATCATCGTTCCGTTTTCCCGGTCGACCAGTCGCACCCGCACGGTTCGGGCCGACCAATTGTTAACTACAATCTGGATTATCACGCTTATCTCCTGGTAATCACTCCGTGGCAGCTTGTTGGGAACCGCCTCTGCTACCTCCCGGTGAGCGACATATAACCTGACCGGGTTCCCACCGAATAGGCGGGACACGTCAAGGCCCAGTCCCAGGGTCCCCTCGTGGTCGCTAATCCTGTCCCTTAGGCTCGACCAGGAGACGTCCGGTTCATCTTCGGTCGGACCGGCCAAGAGATGGATCAATAGAAGCACAAGAGGGGTTAGTACAGGTCTGTCTGCCAAGAGGTAGTACCAACCTTTCCGCAACAATGAGCGCGATGATCGGACGCGTTCGACCCACCGAACCAGAGGCAATACGCCCTCCCGGCCTTGCGTTATATCAAGCATTTCCGGAAACCGGCCGAAGAAACACGCCGTTTCTGTCCCCTTGCTTGGGACAAACCATTCCACCGCCTCTGCCAAGAGCGCCCTGGCACACGGCAAATAGGGTAGAAGAAAGGACAAAACCGGGCTATCCGGCAGGCATACCCTCCGCAAGAGCCTCCAAAATGTCGCCTGGTAAAGGCGTTTCCAGAACAGATCCGCAGGCAATTTCTTCTCGGTGGGGGATTCCGAAGCAAAGAGTCTTAGGTCCGACTCCAAACCCAAAAACGCGTTGGCCCCAAGGTCCTCCGGATTGGGCGACACACCGAAGGACTGAGCGAAGGCGCTCAAAATTTGGGTTTGGCTGAAGGAGAGTGTGGGATCGTAGGCAGCGATGAAAGGAGCATTCACCTTATTCCACACGCCCTGCTCGCCATTAGTCGCGTCGGACGAAGCAGTAGACTGAGCCCGCTGGGCAAATTCTTCGCAGACCTGCATAGCCGTGTAACGGACCTGCGGCTCCTCACTACCAAAACCGGAAAAGAGGAGAGTGCGCGAGCGCAACCGGTCGCGAAAGAGATCGCGCGCCCAACCGCGGTGGCGCCAATCCTGCAGGTCTTTTTCTGTTAACATCACCACCCGCGGGTCTTGCCCGTTACGAAGCCCGGTGGCACAGCCGTTAATCTTATACACCTTTAGGCAACGTTTAAGCGTGCTATCTCCGATGAACTTCCGCCCACCATTTTTCCGGTAGCCCTCTAAATCAGCTATGGCCAGGGCAGGAGCTTCCCTTTGGTCAGCTTCACTAGACCCAAACGTATCCTGGTACGCCTGCTCAATGCAGGTGTCGTAGTTGGTGGTAATGACCTCATCAATGACGCCTTCCCGTACCAGAAATGCCAGGTAATAATGCGCATCGGCGGGCTCCACGTTGGCGAATTCGGGTATATTCAAAATCTCAAAGACAAGCTTGCCCCTTCTCGAATAGCTATCCCGGTTTCCATCAACGCAGGACCATTCCCAAAGCTCACAGAGCTTATCAAAGGATAGATCCTTATTGCGAAGCTCCTCCGCTACGACGCAGGAAGCCCGGTGTGGGCAGGAAGTCTCCCTGCACCTGGCTTCAAGTGCGCGCATGACGCGCTGTCGCATGCACCCTGTGTTGGTAAGACCGCAGATGCCACCACGGTGTTTAGCCCCGTTAGAAACGCCGGCACCGATAAAGGGCACCACCATTCCCTCAAGAACTCGTTCCAACAAACGCTCAAACGCCGCCTTCGGGTCTCTACCCATAACCACCACCGCTGACACCCAGCCTAGGGAGGCACCTACCCAATTTTGCCTTACCAAGACCCCTCCCGCCCATTAGCCGGGCCAACCCGACCCACGGTAAGCGCACACAGGACGTTGCCCCCGGGTCACCGGGGCTCCACGCCCTAGCAAGCCTCATGCTAGTACACCCTAATTCTACAAAATCATCTCAACTCCTCCCTGATCAGCATTTTTTTGCCATATCTTGAGCTAATTGCTGGGTTGAAGGCAGCGCAAGCCCCAATCGACGAATGCTCTACCGTGCGGGGATCCAAACAACGCCACTTGAGAACCAAGGGGTTATCTATGCGGATTGCCAGCCGGAGGAACGGCGCCAGTAGTCCCGGAAAAGTACCAGCAACACCGACACCATCAGCCCCAGAACCCCTGCCACCGCAGCGTTAAGGGGAATTCGCGGCGAGACCGGTTCGGCCGGCCCAGCCTCGGAAATATGCATCACCTGTATTTCCCCAAGCCGCATGGAACTGGAGACGCGGGCCTCTTCCGCCTTGGTGAAGAAGCTCTCGTAGTGGTTCCGGAGGAGCTCCACCTTTTGGACCAGCTTGTCCTGCTCTGCTTGCTTTACCGCTAATTCCGACTGAAGCCGGCTCAGATCCTTCTCCAACTGCCCTATCTGGTGGAGCAGGTTCTCGCGTTCCTGGCCGAGCTGGGCCTTGAGCAGTTCTCCCATGGCCAGCTCCTGGCTCAGCGCGAGGTACACCGGGTTAAGCTCCTCGCTCTCCACCTGAAGCCCCGCCACCTGCTCCCCGACCTCCCCGTTTTGCTGACCGGCCAGAACCAGCATGGTGGGGTTTTTCAAGAGGGACTGCTTGGTGGTGAGAGTACGGGGGGTAGCGGCCAACCGGCTCCTGGCAGCCTCCAGCCTCTTGAGCACGCTTTCCCGCTGCAACTCATTCTCCGCCAGCCGCTTGCGGAAGTCGGCCACAAGCTCCAGTTTAGCCTCCACTTCCTTCTGCAATTGCACCACACCCCGGGGCTGGGACAGGAAATCGGTATACTCCTTGGTCGCCTCGACAAGCTTCTGCTCCTCCACCCTTATCTGCTCCCGGATGAAGTCCGCCGCGCGGCCGATCTGCTGCCCGAGGGTAAGGTCTATGAAAGCGATGAACTCCCGGCTAACGGTATCAGCAATTTGTCTGACCAGCTCAGGGTCGGGACCGGTCACCGCCACGTCGATTAGGTTGCTGTCCTTGATCGTTTTGGCTTCAATAGCTTTACGCAGCTCTTCCTCGGTGTAGCCCCGCTCCTCCAGTCCGAGCTTTTGCATGACGTTGCGCAAGACTACCGGATTGGTAACTTGCGCCCGCAAGGTCTCCAGGGTCATTTGCGGGTACTGTCCGGCCGCCTTTCAGCAGCTCCTCCACCGAGCGGGGCTCCGCCCGATCTGCGGCAGGTTAACCAGGAGCATGGCCGAAGCGATATACTTAGGAGTGACGAGAAAGGCGCTGACCAGCACCGCCCCCACCACCGCCAGCGCCGTAATGCCCAGGATCAGCCACTTCCCCCGCAGCACTACTTCCAGCAGGGCAGGTCGATTTCGTCATCGGGCTCCGGGCGCCAACCGGTTTCCATACTATGTAACCTCCCCCTCGATTGCTAGTTAAGTGCCCCAAGCTCACCGGAAAGGCTGCTTCGACATGGGCCAGCCGAATCCTGCTCAGTTCCGTCACCGTTATCTGTTCGGCCTCCGCTTTCCTTGAGGGCTACAAACAGTGGGAAAATCGCATCCGGCGTTCGGAATGCGGTACCTGGCCCGGATCTCGGCGCGGGTGACGGCGGCTTCCGCGGTGAAAGGGACAATTACCAAGGCTGGGATAAGAGCACAGGAGGGCCTTGTATTCCTCGCAAACGTCTTCCCTGCCCAAGGACTTGGGCCGCACTAAAATCTCGGCCAGAGTTAGCGCCGACGTCACGGCGCGGAAGCGCCCCTCTTCCAAGGGGCGAAAAAGGTCTTGTTTGAGCTCTACGGCCCACGGCCCGCCCTCCAGGTAATAGATAAAGCAGTTGGTGTCGAGGGCGACTACGCCGTGAGCCTCCAGGACGGTCGCTAGCCTTCCCACGACCGCCGTTCCTCCCGCACGTAAGCGTCGGGAGCCACGCCCTGCCACAGGTCGCGGTGCAGACCCATAAGCCGATCAGCGAAGCTCCTGGGCTTGGGGACGACGACCGCCGCATTCCCGTTCACCGTGACCAGCACCTCGTCCCCCTCGGAGAGACCCAGGGCTTTTCTGACCCGGGCCGGGAGAACCATCTGGCAGCGCGGGCCAAGTCTTACCGATTCCACTATGATGTCAGGCATTCTTCATCATCCTCCAACTCCAGCCGTCTTCTTCATAATGATTCTCCCGGCCCGCACCTGCCAAGTAGTCCGCCGCGGTATTCCTCCCCGACCTCGTCCTAGCCGACGTGGTGTGGACCCACCATGATTTCGACCGAGTACCCGCGCACCAGGGCTTCCTTGAGGGTGGTCGCCACATAAAAACGGCAGAGCGACGCTCCTGCGGCCCGCGCCAGCGCCGCCCAGCCGAAACTAGAGGCGGGCGTACAGCAGAATTGCCAACAACCCAAACACCGCCTCAATGCCCATGAGGGTAAGCACCAGGTCCCGCTCCCTGATGCCGCCGGAAAGCTTAATAATCCACTGGCAGAGGCCCACCGGGTGGGAGTTGGGGCAGTAAAGCTTGCCGTCCGCCGGGTTGTACTCGCCCCACCATCCCTTGCTGGGCAGGCGGTTGGCCGCCTTTATCACGAAATCGAAGGCGTAAGGGATGATCACCACCGCCCCGGCGGCCTCGAAGTTGCCCACGATGCTGGCCGCGGCCAGTATGGCCCCAATGGAAAGCGTGCCCACGTCGCCCACGAAAATTTTGGCCGGGTACCAGTTGTACACCAGCACCCCGGCCAGGGCCCCCGCCGCGGCCAAAAGGATAACCAGGGCCGTGACCTCGCCCAGGGACCAGGCGATAGCCGCGAGTGACCCCGCGGCCACCAGGCCCATGCCCGCCTCAAGGCCGTTGAACCCGGCCAGCATGTTCACCCCGTTGGCCGCGCCCGTCACCCCGGCGGGGATGAGCAGTAGAGGGTACAGAAGGCCGAACTCCACCCGGCCGATTAAGGGGATCTGCATTTCGGTGTGGCCGGCGCGCACCGCCGCCAGCGGCAGAGCGGCCAAGATAGGGAGGAGCGCCTTCACCCCCTGGCGCAGCCCGGCCAGGTCGTCCACCACACCGATCAGGCCGCTTAAGAGCACCGTGGAGAGGCAGGCCAAAAGCAGCACCGGGTCCGCCTCGGGAAGGGTGCCTAAGAAGCTTGTCCCACCCAAGGCCAGAAGCACCCCGGCCCCGAACCCGGCCACTACGGCCAGCCCGCCCATCTCCGGCACCTCGGGCCGGTCCGGCTTATTCATGTCCCGGCCCACGATGCCGTTTCGGGCCAGACGAACGGAGAGGCTGCGGGCGGCCAAGAGCGAGACTGCCAGAGAAGCTACCAGAACCGCAACAGGCAACCTCCGCCTCTCCTCTCCAATTGAGGCCATGCGCGACAGGCGCGGCCCCGGGCTCAAAACGAGTGCGCTAGAACTTTTCTAGAACGGGCACGGGAATCCTGCTCCTGGCGCCGCGATTCCGGCTGGCACGGACGGTGTCTATACAGGCGCCCCGGTCTGAGGTGCCGTTTCACTACCCCTACGCGGTATCCCGGGCTGAGGCCCCCGGAGGAAAAATGGATACCAGAACCGGGCGGTGGCCAGCCGCTCCCGCGCCAGGGCGTCGCCTCCCACGCCGCGGCCGACTGTGCCTCACGTTAGGGCAGTAGCTCCAGGGCTTCGGCAAAGGTAGGCTTATAAAGAGAGAAGTGTTTGCGGTCGTAGGTAAACACCCGCCGCAGCCGATGTCGTTCGCAAACGGCAAAGCAAGTGGCGTCCACGAATCCGAAGCCTGCGTCCCGGTACTTCCTTTGGATGTCGAGCGCCAGCAGCAGGTCCTCCCTTTCCAAAGGCAACACTTCGAAGACCCCTTCACCAACCGCCACCCACAGCCGGTCGGCGTAGTAGATGCCCAGCCTGGCCCACCAGGGCGTAAAGGGCGCCGGTGTCCACCAGTACCACCGCAGCGCCTCCTTGAGAACCTCCTCGGCCTCCTCGGAAGTGCGGCCGTCCTTCGGGCCCTCGGCAATGCCCACGATAGAAAAGTAATCAACGCCGGCCTTTTCCTCAAGGTAGGCCCGCAGCGTCTCCCGTATGACTTCCGACATCCTCTTGCCGGACCGGGCCGCCACTTTCTTCACCACCCCAGGCGAAATCTCTCTCATCCGCAATCCCTCCGTCCGGTTCAAAACTGAGACGGTGCCTACGCTCCTTGCTCGGTAATACTCCTCCCCCCCAAAATAAAAATGCCGTTGGATACCTCCTTCGTCTACCGGTAAGCCTCCCGCCTATGCCTTACCCGTAGGACGTAGAGGATACCTTGCTCCCGGTCTAGCCGCAGGATGACCCTCCAGTCCCCCACCCTCAGCCGCCACATATCTTGGCTGCCTTTGAGCTTCTTTAGGTCTGCCGCCTGGGGGTAGCTCAAAAGTCTGTCCAGGGCGGCTTTAATGCGCCTTTGGGTCTTCTTCTCCAGCTCGGCCAGGTCTTTTTGGGCCGGCTCGGTCACCTCAAGCCTCATAGCCCCATTTCCCTTTTGACCTGCTCCCAGGGCTTGGTCTTCCCCTGGGCTATCGCCTTCTCCGCTTCGGCTACGGCTTTTCTGTCCTCCTCGGTTAACGGCTCATCATCTTCTGGGGCCTTCTCCAGGGCGTGAAGCACGGGGTCTAAGAAGGCCTCCAAATCCCGCTCCCTTATCCGCCAGAGCCTTCCCGCCCTGACCCCCTTGAGCTTTCCTTGCCGCAACCACTCCCGGATACTCTTGGGGCTTACGGCCAGGCGCTCCGCCGCCTCTTCCGGGGTCAAAAGCCTGTCCACCTCATGCCACCTCCTGATGCAGAGCTCCCTTCTGCGTCCCTTTCTAGCCATATCATAACCTTTGCTTCCTTCTTCGTCAATACCGGTCTGGCCCCCCAGTTTTGGACATCAAGCCACAAAGGATCTAGCGCTGGTTTGGTTGGCTAAGAATGCTCGGTAATACTCCTCCGGAGCTAGGTCAGCACCGAAAACGAGCGACTGAAGCGGCTTCTGGCCGAGAAGGAGCTAGAACTGGCCATCCTGCGGGAACTGAGAGAGCGGGTAAACGCCCGGTATAGCCGACAATGTCGCAATGGTGGACAGTGCCTGCGCAATGCGGCCGTCACGCTTGTGTATCACCAATTTTCTGTGTGTTGGTTCCGGGTTGGGCACGACATGGTGCGTCTTCCGTGGCATCCTACGACGTAGTAAATCGCCGCGCGACATCTGCCAAGCGTTCTCAAGATGGGTGAGGTGGCGAGCCTTTTAGCGTACTCCCTTCCAACCTTCAGCCTCTGCAATGTTTTCGATTTGCTCTTTCAGCAACGGAAGATCATACTGAACAATCTCCCATACGATTTCAAGATCAACGCCAAAGTACTCGTGAACGATACGGTTCCTTAATCCAACAATATGGGCCCACGGTACTTGAGGGTATCTGTTACGTAATTCCTCAGAAAGATTACGGCTTGCCTCTCCGATTATCTCCAGGCGCCGGATCACCGCGTCCTGCAACAACGACGTTTGCAGGAATTGCTCTTTTGACACCTCCGCCAAGTAATCCTGGATCCGACCGATAGCCTCAACGACGTGCTGCAGATAAACGCGATCATCCTTCTTCATTGTAGAGAACCACCATTTGGCGCTCAATGTGCGGCCTGAGGTAGGGACTAAGGGCATCTTCGCTGACCAAATCAACGTTCCGCCCGAGCAACTCACCGAGCTTCTCCTCCAGGCCGAACCATTTCAGACCCAGGACAGGACGCTCGCCCGGGGGTTTGAGCCGTACGAGGAGGTCAATATCGCTATCCGGGGTTAGATCGCCCCGCACAAACGACCCGAAAACGGCAATACGCCTGGCAAAGGGCTTTAGTTCTGGCACCACTCTGAGACGCAGCCAATTCAACCTGGCAGATAGCGAGCCTTCAGCCACCCCCACGTGTCATTCCCCCTTCAATTCGCCTTCTCCTCGGCGGTGAATTGCAAACCTCATCCCGCCTCCCTCACCAACATTTTTGCCATTAATGGGTTCCAAAACAAGGGCGGCCCTTGCGCTAGCCGTTCCCCTCTGTTGCCTCCGCCTGCGCGGGGGGTATGTGCCCGAGCCAACCCCAAGCCAGCAGGTTCCGATAGGCTACCCGGATCTGCGAACGGCCAAACTTCAGGCCCTTGGCGCGGTGAACCTCGGTTACCACCCTTTCTTCGTCGGCCGCGCCATAGGCTTCGCCAAGCGCCGAGGCCACAAAGTGCACGGTGGCATACAGCTCCAGTTCCAGCGGGCTAAGTCCGCCTAGCTTTTCCAGGACCCCTTCAATGGCGGCCCGGTGGGGAGCAATAATCTCCCATTGCTGACCAACATATTCGGCGCAGGAGGTCCCAGGTAAGAAACCTATACCATCGAGGTCCAGGCGGAGAATTTCCTTAGCCACTGCCTCGCCCAACTCTTCCGCCACTTCGTTACTGTAAGGTCCGTAGATGTGGAGACGATAGGTGGCGTAGAGCGGAACCCCTGCTTCCTGGCAAAAATAAACCAGTTTCTGCAAGGCTTTCTTACCTCTGATTTTAACCCGGCTGGCCAAGTAAGCTATTAGCGCCTGCAGCTCCACTACGTCCATCCCTCCTCGATCTTCTTTACTTTGGACTGGATCTGCGAGAACTGCTCACGGCACCACACCGCCGCCTCGTTCTTGCGGTCGCGGGAGACGTAAAAACGCACAAGGTTGATGCTCTTCTCAGACAGGAGCTTAAGGGGGAGAGAAAGCTCGAAGATGGATCGCACCTCCTCGGGCTGGTGCTTGTCCTGCACCATTATACTGGCGAACTGTCGCTTGGCCTTGTCCCCCTCGTCCTCCTCCCTCTTCAGCCCGAAAAAGGGATTAGTAGGAAGTTTTCTGGCCCGCTCATCTACATAGGCAGTTTCGGGGTTTGCGCCGTACTTCATCAGGAATCTATGGATAAGCTCAGTTAGCACCATGTAGCTCGCCAGGCCGGCATGGTGCGGCAGGGTAACGAAGGCTTCGGAAAGATGGTCCCTCTCGTAGATACGGCGCGCCCACTCGTTGGAAGCGCGCTCCCTTTTGACGGCCTCGAGGATAGTGGAATCGTCGAGGGCCAGGTATTCGTCTAAGTGGTCGGTATCGGGGAAAACCTCCCTGCCAAACCTCTTGGTCAAGAAATACTTAAGGAACTGGGTCAGGTAGTAGTCATAAATGCGCCGGGTCTTGTGAAAATACACCTGGATAAACATCCAATAGCGGGCAAATATGAGCTCCTCCACGGCTTGCACGCCGTCGGAGTCTATGCCCAGCAGCCAGTAACCTTGCAGGGGAGTAGGCGACGGCCCTTCTTCCTCAGGCCCCCTGAGCGCCGGGGAGCACTCTTCTTTGCTGTCGGTGACGGGAACCACGGTCAGCGTGTCCAGGACGCGTTCAAGGTCGTACTCCCCGTAGCGCACCCCGCAGTAGTAGGAATCCCTCAGGAGATAGTCCAGTTTGTCGGCGTCCAGCTCCCCATCGATGATCCTGCCTAGGAAGACCAGATCATGGGCCAGGTACCCCTTAGTAAGAAGGGTCACTACCTCGTCTACCTTGATATTGGGAAAGTAATCGGTGATAACCGGCCCAAAATAGCGGCGTATGATGGCCACCGAGTAGTCCTCATGTTTCCGACCGGGCGGGAACAACTCTTCACTCCCGTGGGAAAACGGTCCGTGGCCCACATCGTGAAGGAGCGCCGCCAGACGCACTACCTGTCGAAGGCGGGCAAACTCTTCTTGGTCGAAGCGCCCGGCCACCAGGGGCCTTCTGGCCAATACAGCCATCATCCGGTCCGCAACGTGCATAGTGCCCAGACTGTGCTCAAACCGGGTGTGAGTGGCGCCAGGGTAGACCTTATAGGTTAGGGCAAGCTGCCGTATGTTTCTCAGGCGCTGAAAGGCTTCCTGCCTGATTATGGCCGCCTCCCCCTCGGTCAGCTCAATAAGGCCGTGAATGGGGTCCCTAATACGGAGCGGAGCACTCAGGTTCCTTCACCTCCCTCCCAACTGCTCCTCGGCGTCGCCCAAGCGAATCTTCTAGAGGCTGGCCACACTTCCTGCAACTTCTTCTATCAGCTCAACGATCGCAATTCCTGCCGGCGCAGGTTCACGACCACGGACGGCCCCCTACGGGTTACGGCGGGTTAACGGGCTTTTGGCCAGGCTCCGACGACCCTGAGAGTTGACTACCTCCCGGATAGGCAAGGTATCTCACCCCTACTCTGTTTAGCTCCCTTGTAACTGTTTCAATGGTCACCCCTTCGTCCGCCATAAGGGCATGAATGATACAGATTACTCCGGCAGGAGACCACGGCCCATGGTCTTTCACGAACTCGCTAAAATGCTTAAGCGTAAACGGAATCGCGGTAATCTCACCCTCCCACTTGTCGCGGCTGTTAAGCTCCCAGCAGTCCCTCACCTCTTTGAGGGAGAGGTTGAGCCTGACACGCCCTAGCAGAGCATACTGGTACAGTTCCCAGTCGAGCCCGAAGCTCAGGAACAACGGCCAGTCGCCCGTGTTTTCCCTAAGGCTTACACCTAGCTCCTCGTACACACCCCTCACGGCGGCCTTATAGAAGTCTGGATTTCCAGCTTCGTCTTTGTCTGCCGGCCTCTGGAGCCCCTCGTTCACGGCCACAGTCCATGCGGCCGGCCTCGAGCTAACATACCTGGACCTCCGAGTGAGTAAGAGGTGGTTGTCTCTCGTAATCACGGCGAGATTAATGCCGAAGCTGTGCGCCAAACAAGAGATAGGTTGGGCCCACGGATCGGCGTCCCTCAAGTACATCTCTCTAAGCGTAGTAGTGGTGCCGTTGACCTCGAGTTTGCGGTCCAGGCTTAAGGAGGTGGCCAGGAAGTTGTAGTAGTCGGAGGGACCAAACCCGAAGATCAATCTGGGTTCTTCCTCGTCCGGTAGCCGGGTAAGGGTGAAGGAACGCAAGTAGTACCGCCCGCCGTTCCACAACTTGACCCCGCCGGGATAAGGATCGCTTAGCTCCTCCTGTACCTGGCGACGCAACTCCTGAACGACTGGGGGCAGCAAGGGAGGTTCGTCTACAAAACGAGTCACTAGGTTCTGCCTGGAGTATCCCTTCCCGCTAGTCGTATCCAGTACAACCCAGCCGTACCTAGGGCTATCTGTTAGGTAAAGGATCTCCCTCTTAGGGTTGTGGCCGGATGGCCAGAGAACTCTGAGCGCAGCGCGTCGGCCTCGGCGATATATGGTCCGGCAAAGCCTTTTCAGCGGCTCATCCACCAGCGCGCCTAAGACCATCCAGAGAGGCCCGGATATGGCTTCTGATTCTAGCAAGGACAAGAACCTGCCGGCGTCCACCTCGCGCTGTCCCTCCAGACACTGCAAAGAACGACCCCTCAAACCAACCCCATGGTGTCCAGGATGATCCTGTTAACCTGGCGGACGTCATATTTCTCTTCCGCCATCTCCCTGCTTTTCCGCCCCATGTCCCTGATTATTCCAGGATTCTGGACAAACCTTTCCATCGCCACGGCAAGCGCCATGCTATCCCTGGGGGGCACCAGGAAGCCGTTCAGGCCCTCCACCACGGTCTCGCGACAACCGGGCGCGTCCGTGGTGATAATCGGCCTCCCCACCGCCATTGCCTCCAGGACGGAGCGGGGTGTACCCTCTCGGTAAGAGGGCAACACATAGACGCTACACGCGGCAAGGTAAGGATAGATATCGTCCGTCTCCCCGAGGTACTCGATGACGCCTTCTGCCGCCCACCGCTCCACTTCATCCCTGCGCAGTGCAGAAAGGTTCGTATCGAAGGGTCCGATGAGTCCAAAACGCACGGTCGGGTAGCGCGGCTTCAGCATGCGCGCCGCTTGCACGTATTCGACAATGCCCTTATGTCGGATGAGCCGCGCGGCCAGCAAAAAAGAGACGGGCTGCACAGGAGCGTCCGCGTAGGGGAAGCGGGTGAGGTTTACTCCCGACCCGGGGATGACAACCGCCCGGCAACGTTCGGGCAAGAGAGCCCAGTCCTCAAACAGCCGGGCATCGTCGGGATTCTGAAAAAAGACGGCGGAGTTGTTCGCCAGCGCCAGCCTATATAGGGAGGCTACTGCTCCCGCCAGGACGCGGCCACGCCAGTCTCCTTCACCTATGAAAGCGGACCCTAGCCCCGTGATCATAGAGTGGACCCGCCGCACACCGGCCAGACGCGCCGCCAGCGAACCGTAGATGACCGGCTTGGCGGCGTACGAAAAGACTATGTCCGGTCTCGTGTCCCTCATCAGTCGCACAAGCGCGGCCAGGGTGGGGAGGTCCCCCGCGGGGTTCAAGCTCGTGCGCCTGAGGGGAATCGGTACATACCGGGCACCGAGTGCTTCCAATTGTGCTTCGAAGCCTTGCTCTGGCCCCAGGGCGATCACCTCGTGCCCGAGCCCGACCATTTCCTCAATCAGCTCGCGCCGGAAGTTAAGCAACGATCTGGTATAGTGGGAAACAATAATGATCCTGCTCAACCTTGTTAAGCGTACACCTCCGCCATGCCGTTCTCCTCAAACCAGCGAACCGTCTCGCGCAGGCCTGCCTTCAAGTCCCACCGCGGAACGAAGCCGAGAAGCCGCCGGGCCTTGCTTACGTCGGCGCGCGAATGGCGAACGTCCCCCGGCCGCGGCTCCCTGTACTCGGGCACAACCGAAGCGCCCACTACCTCCTGGACCGCCGCCAAGAGCTCGTTGACCGTAGTCTCTCTCCCCCCCGCAACGTTGAACACCTCGCCGTGCACGCCCTCGGCTCCCGCGGCAAGGAGGTTGGCGGCGACCACGTCCGCCACGTAGGTGAAGTCCCGGGACTGGTTTCCGTCCCCGTATATAATCGGGCTCCGGCCGCTCAGCAGGGCGCCGATGAAGCGCGGTACCACCGCGGCGTACTCGGAGCGGGGATCCTGCCGTGGACCGAAAACGTTGAAGTAGCGCAGGCAAACGGTACTGAGGCCGTAGAGTTCCCAAAAACTCCGGGCGTACAGTTCCTGCGCGAGCTTGCTGACTGCGTAGGGAGAGATAGGGGACGGTTTGAGGTCCTCGCTCTTAGGCAACACCGGGGTGTTGCCGTATACGGAGGAAGACGAGGCCACAACCACCCGGCGCACCCGATGGTCGCGGGCGGCAAGCAGTACATTCAGGGTCCCGGTGACGTTCACCTCGTTGGTAGCCAGAGGATCCTTCACCGAGCGCGGAACGGAGGGAAGCGCCGCCTGGTGAAAGACCACCTCCACCCCTTCCGTGGCGCGCCGGACCGCATCCAGATCCCTCACATCGGCCTCTATAAAGTCCACGTGGTTGAGCACGTCCGTCAGGTTCTCGAGCCTTCCGGTGGCGAGGTTGTCCAGAACTCTTACCTGCCACCCTTGCTCCCCCAGCGTGCGCACCAGGTTCGAGCCGATAAAACCCGCTCCCCCGGTGACGAGACAAATGCGGCCCACCCTCTCACCCCACTTCCACGGGCACGTCGCCACTCGGCAGTGGTGCCCCAACCCGAAAGATATGAGGACCCGTTATTCCCTTGAACCCGTTCCTGGTGTCGAAGACCACCCTGGCGTGCGATGCGATCCAGGGGTAATCAAAGCAAGAGTGATTCGTGGTGAGGATTACGAGATCGCATGCCGATAGGCGCTCGGCCGTAAGCGGCACCGAGGCCATCGCTATGCCACTGAGGTCAAGGCGGGGAACGTGCGGGTCGTGGTACTCCACCAGCGCCCCCCGTTCGCGCAGGAGGTGGAGGATTTCCAGAGCCGGCGATTCCCGAATATCGCTCACGTCCGGCTTGTACGCGACCCCCAGAAGGAGGATTCTGGCACCCCGGACGGCCTTGCCCCAAAGGTTGAGGATCTCGCCGGCCCTGTCCGCCACCCGGCGCGGCATTTCAGCGTTGATGTCTGTAGCCAGCTCGATCAGGCGGTGGTGATGCCCCATGGTCCTCGCCTTCCAGGAGAGGTACACCGGGTCTACCGGAATGCAATGCCCGCCGATCCCCGGCCCCGGGTAGAAGGGCATAAAGCCGAAAGGTTTGCTCGCCGCCGCCTCCACTACTTCCCAGACGTCGATTCCCATCCGCTCACATATGATGGCCGTCTCGTTGACCAGCGCAATGTTCACGGCGCGAAAGACGTTCTCCAGAAGCTTCACCATCTCCGCCGCCCGGGCGGAGGAAACCGGAACCACTTGGTCAACGAGCAGCGCATAGAATTCGGCCGCCACTCGCGTGCACTCCGCCGTCACCCCTCCGACTACCTTGGGAGTGTTCGCCACGCCGTAATGACGGTTCCCCGGATCAATCCGCTCGGGGGAAAAAGCCAGATAAAAATCCCGGCCCGCGCGCAGGCCGCCCTGTTCGAGTTCCGGTCTTATCAGCTCTTCGGTTGCGCCCGGGTACACGGTGCTCTCCAGCACGACTAGGTGGCCCCGACGAAGGAAGGGCGTAAACGAGCGAACCGCGGCCAGCACGTAGGACATATCCGGGTCCCGCGACTTCCGCAAGGGTGTCGGCACGCAAATCAGGACCACGTCCGCGTCCTCTAGGCAAGAGAAGTCGGTAGTGGCAAAGAAGGCACCTGAACCTACGAGGCTCATCAACTCGGAGGAGGCGACGTCGAGCACAATTGATTCTCCCCGGCTGAGGCGCCTCACCTTCTCTTCGTCGATATCGACCCCGTAGACGGTGAACCCTGCCTGCGCCGCCCGTACCGCCAGGGGCAGCCCCACATAGCCCAGGCCGACCACGCCGCAGGTCCTAGGTTGTTTCTCCATAACCACGCTTCAGCACCCCCGTTTAATGGAGCCACACTCTCCCCTGAGCTGCCAGGATTCGCTGCGGCGCCAAATGTTCAGCCATTGCACTTTGTACCCTTTCGAGCCAACAGTTCCCGGTACAGCTCCTCCCACCGGTCCACCACACGGTCGAGGGCGTAGTTCGTCTCCACGTGGCGGCGGCCAGCCTCGCCCATCCGGCGCCGCTCTTCCTCGGGCAGCCGCATGAGGCGCAGCATCGCGGCCGCCAGCGCCTCGTGATCGGTCGCCGGTACCAGGAAGCCCGATTCGCCCTCCACCACCACTTCCGGGTTTCCCCCTACGTCGGTGGCCACGATAGGGAGACCGCTAGCGGAGGCCTCCAGGAGCACCATGGGCATCCCCTCCCAGGCAGAGGACATCACGTAGGCATCGGCGGCGTTCATGAGTTGGGGCACGTCCCTGCGGATGCCCAAAAACGTCACCCGCCTTTCTAGGCCCAGTTCCCGGGCAAGCTCCTGCGCCGCGGGTCGCAGGGGACCGTCCCCGGCGATCAGGAGCACAGCGCCAGCTTGTTCGGCCGCTACCCGCGCGAAGGCCTTGAGCAAGTTGGGGTAGTCCTTTGGGGGCTCCAACCGACCCACGGCCAGCCAGACGAAGGAACCCTCCACGCCCAGTTCCTTCCGCAGCGCGAGGCGCGCCTTCCGCTCGGGCTTGAAACGCGCGGTGTCTACGCCGTTGGGGATGAAGCGAATCTTCCCTGCCGGCACCGCGCCCACCCGAACGTAGCGCTCCAGCCCAGCCTGGCTAACCTGGGTGGTTAGGTCACAAAACGGATCGGTAAGGCGATAGAGAAGTTGCCGCAGCCGGCCGCCCTCGTCAATGCTGTGGGCAGTGCAAACCAGTACTCGAACTGCCGCCAGTGGCCGCACGACCCGGGCCAGCAGGTTGGCGTGTACCGTGTGGCTATGCACAATGTGCGGCCGCCGTTCCCTGATGAGCCTGGCCAGCCGTAAGGCCGGTCGCGGGTCCGGCAGCTTCCGGCGGATGCCCAGGCAGAAGACGGGAATGCCCGCCGCCTCCAGTTCCTGCACGTAGGCCCGGGGCGGCATAAGGGAAACCACGCGCACGGCCCAGCCCCGGCCTTTAAGCTGGCTGGCCAGGCGCACCAGTTGCGTCTCCGCCCCGCCGTAAGCTAGACCCGTGATTAGGAACAAAACCCTTGCAGACCATTGGCTCATTATTTGGCACTCCTACCGCCGGGTGAACCATCAGGGCAAGAAGATACATCCAAAACAGTGTGTGGAAACCGTACCTTAAAATGGCTCCCTCGAACACCTGGTGGATAACTAGGCCGGTCGCGATGGCCACACAGGTAGCCAAGACGGTTCTCTCGGTGCCGGTGCGGTGCCTAAGCCTCCTCGTACCTACGAACAAGGGAAGAAACCACAGGACAAGGAACGTCAGCAAGCCTAGAATGCCCACTTCGCTGGCCACAGCGAGGAAGGTATTGTGTGCCACTATCTGGACCCCCTCTGGGAGCAGTACTGCCTCGGAGCTTACCCCAAAACCTACGCCCATCAGGGGCCGTTCTAGAATAGTCTGCCAGAGTGGGCGCCACGCAAGTTCGCGCAGGTTTAGGTCCAGAGAGAGGCGCGCCGGGTGGTAGAGGCCAGCAATGCTTGTCAAGCCGTCGCCATAAGCACAAAAAATCGCAAGCCCCGCACCCAGGAGAGCCATGGCGGCGGCAATCCATATGATTTGTCGCCACCCGCGCGATGCAGGGCCTTGGCTTCGGGAAAGATACCAGAGCATCGCTAGGCTCAGAACCGTCGCCAAAATGCCGGCGCGAGAAAAGGTAAGTAAGAGTGCCAGCACCTGCAGTAGAGTCCACGCTGCCCAGCGTCCACGATGTGGCGCGTTTGCCGCGTGGTAGGCCGTGAGGGTGAGGCTAATGAGAAGCCATGAGGCCAAGGTGTTCGGGTTGCCAAAGAGCGAGGAAATGCGCCAAAAAGGGGATATGCCATAGAGCCGTTGACTGAGGGTTATTGGGCCGAGCCGCAGTGTCTGGACGGTACCGTACTCTAGCACCATTACATCACCAAAGAGGTACACCGCCAATCCCACAACGCTCATCGCTCCACCGAACAAAGCCAGCCCTTTACTGAGACCGGTAAACGTGGCTATTGGGGTGGGGTCGCCCAGGGTAAGGATGGCGACAAACATTGAGGTAACCATTATCATCAAAGTCCTACGAAGTGTAAGCTCAGGGTATGGGCTCCACCAGACGGATACCAAGGCAAAAAATAAGAGGAGGCACAAGAGCGCTAGTAGGTTGCTGCCCATGCCAGAGCGGCGTAGTCGGAGAAGTGGTAACGCGATGGCGAAACCGGAGACTTGTAACAGTAGCTGCAGGTACGCCGCTAGAGGAAATAGGTAGTCCCTTGAGGGCGTCTGGAGAGAAAGCACGGCAGTACCAGTGAAGATGACGAGTATGACGACGCCGACGAAGTTTAGTTGTTTAGCCGGTGACACCGAGGAGTTGGATATACTCATCCGTTATCGCCTCTATCGAGAAAGAGCTGACGCGTGGTGAAGGGTCACAACGTTCCCCCTTGAGAACCGCCATTATGGCGCCCGCCAGTTGGCCGGGCTTTCCAACTGGCACGAGCCGCCCCCATTTGCCGCCCTCGAGGATCTCGGCTGGGCCGCTGGGGCAGTCGGTGGACACTACCGGCGTTCCTAGAGCCATAGCCTCTACCAACACCATGCCGAAACCTTCCCACTGCGAGGAGAGCACGAAGACCGCCGCACGCTTCATGTACTTGTAGGGGTTGTCTACGAATCCAGGCAGGGCCACGTCTCGTTCGACTCCCAGCTGCCGCACCAGGGTCTCGAGTTCCGGGCGGTCTTCACCCTCACCTAGGATCACGAGCCGGGCCGGGCGGTCCTGGCGGACCAGGGCGAAGGCGCGGAGGAGGGTGGGAAAATCCTTCGCCACTGTCAGTCTCCCGACGCCCACGATCACTGGCGGTTCGCCGGGCCGAAACCAGGGGTGATCCAACGGCTCCTCGGCCTTGGCGAAGAGCTCCGGCGTGACCACGGGGTTGTAGATGACCTTCACCTTCTCTGCGGGTAGCCTGGTCTGGGCCACCAAGTCCTCCGCTACCCCGCGGGATACTGTTACCACCGCGTCAGCCCTTGGATAAAAGCGCTTGATCAACAGAGGTATAAACCGCCTTCGCAAAGAGGAAGCGTTTTCCGTAGACCGGCTTAGGGTGCTGTGCTCCGAAACTACCAGTCGAGTTTCGACCCCGGACAGCAACCTGGCCCAAATGGCCACCACGTTAGCGTGGTTGAGGGCGGACAGCATAGCGTGCGGTCGCTCCCGCCGCAGGTAGCGGAGCAGCCCCGGAAGGGCATAGAGCACCCGCCGGGCGCCCAGGTCCACCGCCCGCACCGAGGAGGGCACCTCCGCAAGGTAAGGCCCTTCCGCCCTGGCCAGCACCAGATCCACCGCCAGGCCTCTCTCGGCAAAGCCCCGGGCCAGGTTCACCATCACCCGCTCCGCCCCGCCGCCGCGAAGGGAGGGAAGGAACAAGGCCACCTTGGGCCCAGACATCCTTGCACCTCCGCCACCATGGGTCGGCCCACAACTCCGACCCCGACCGGAATCCGACGGTTTTCTGGTACACGTCTTTACCCAAACACCTGAGTTAGGAACCTAGTGACGATCTACTGGACCAAATCCTTCACCAGACTCATCCAGCCGCTAAAGTAGCTGTAATCGCCTGCCCGGAGCATCCGCCACGCCGGTACCCATCTAGAAGGCCCCCTCAACGCGAGCATTGCCAGGCGGCGCATCACTGCCTGTTGTTCTCGCCGTATTCTTTCGAGGGCGGCATTCAACTCCAAATCTTCCCCTAGCAGGGTTTCCAGTTCTCTCCCTCGATCCCGCAGGCGGCTGGAGAGCATTTCTAATTGAGCTAAGCGCTGTTTACAAGCTGCCCGCGTGTCTCCGGGGGCGTAATGCTTGACCCGATCAAGGATCGTCACCCGCCTAGTTTGGATCACAAACCAGTGGGAGGCGTTCGATCCGTGGCGCCTGAAATACTGCAGGGGCTGTGGCAAGAGTACGCGACGGTCCAGAGTCAGCGCGACCCTGTGGATCCAGCCGTCGTGCCCGATACAGTCGTGCGGAATGGGCAGGATTGCAACCCGGAGTTCAGCCAGAAATGCTGTGCAACAGCCCCAAACAAAACTGTCAGCACGAAGACCTGCGCCACTGAGCTGCCGTACGGCGGTCAATCCGGTCGGCCTCAGGTCCGCGTCCGTCAACTCCGCGTTGTTACCCACCACCAGGGGATGCTCCGGCGCCTGAAACGCCTGTAGCACGGTCTTAACTTTTTCCGGGAACCATACGTCGTCTTGATCACAAAGAAAAATTATGTCACCACTGCAAAGCTCGATGGCGCGCTCGAAATTCCTGGAATACCCCAGCCGCTCCGGGTTGCGGTAAACGCGCACAGGGAAGGACGCCGCCTTGGCGAAAGAATCGAGAATCTCGATCGTACGATCCGTGGATCCGTCGTCAGAGACAACCAACTCGTCGGGAGGCCTCGTTTACTGTGCAAGACTGCCAAGCTGAGCCTCAAGATATGCTTCTCCGTTGTAGGTGGCCACCGCCACAGAAACCCTCATGTACCTCCGACTCCTCCAAACGAGCTTCCACCCAGACGTTCACTCGCCCGCGCGCAGCACCGCTCCTTGTCAGCCGTGCGACCGTCAGGCCA
Source organism: Clostridia bacterium (assembly GCA_024653205.1). Taxonomy (NCBI): domain Bacteria; kingdom Bacillati; phylum Bacillota; class Clostridia; species Clostridia bacterium. Next base: position 26,913 of record JANLFO010000020.1, read on the forward strand.
GGCTACTTCGCGTACCCCCACCCGTACACCTTCTCGTAATACTGCTGGTACTCGCCCGTGATTACTTCCTCCACCCAGGCCTGGTTGCCCAAATACCAATCCGCCGTCCGGCGAAGGCCCTCTTCAAAGTCCATCTCGGGTTCCCACCCCAGCTCCTGCTTAATCTTGGAGCAGGCCAGGGCGTAGCGGAAGTCGTGCGCCGCACCCCGGGGGTCTTTGATGAACCGGATTTCCGGTTCGAGGTGCCGGGTCCTGGGGTTTTCCTTCAGGATCCGGCAGATGAGCCGAACCACCTCGAGGTTCCTTCTCTCGCACCCGCCCCCGATGTTGTAGACCTCGCCGGGCCGACCGTGGTTAAGCACCAGGGCTATGGCCCGGCAGTTATCCTCGACGTAGAGCCAGTCCCGTACCTGCTTTCCCTCGCCGTACACCGGCAGCTCCTTGCCCAGGAGCGCGTTGCGGATCATCAGCGGGATGAGCTTCTCCGGGAACTGGTAGGGGCCGTAGTTGTTGGAGCTGCGGGTAATGATCACCGGGACACTGTAGGCCTTATGATAGGACCGGCAAAGGAGGTCGGCGGCGGCCTTGCTGGCGGCATAAGGGGAGTTGGGCCGCAAGGGGGACTCCTCGGAAAAGCACCCCTCCTCGCCCAGGCTGCCGTACACCTCGTCGGTGGAGACCTGCAGGAACCGCTCCACCCTGTACTTGCGGGCCGCCTCCAGCAGGACCTGCACCCCTTTAATGTTGGTCTCAATAAAGGGGCTGGCGTCGAGGATGCTCCGGTCCACGTGGGATTCGGCGGCGAAGTTCACCACCGCGTCCGGCCGCTCCCGGGCAAAGATTTTGTCCACCAGGTCCCGATCGGCGATGTCGCCCCGGACGAACTTGTAGCGGGGGTCGCGCTCGACGTCCCTGAGATTGGTGAGGTTGCCCGCGTAGGTAAGCTTGTCCAGGTTTATTACCGCTTCCCAACCCGGGCCCTCTTCAAGAACGTAGCGGATGAAGTTGCTGCCGATAAAGCCGCAGCCACCGGTTACCAGAAGCTTCACGTGCCCTGCCTCCCCGGCCGGTAGATAAACCCGTTCACGGCCTCTTTGAGCGGCGGCCACCCGGCGTCCTTGGGGGAGATGATCGGGTCCTCCACCGGCCAGCGGATCCCGATTTCCGGGTCGTTCCAGATTATCCCGGCCTCGCACTCCGGGGCGTACTCCTCGGTGGTCTTGTAGAGCACCTCGGCCGCCTCGCTCAGCACGCAAAAGCCGTGGGCAAACCCCGCCGGTATGTAGAGCATGGCTTTGTTCTCCGCCGAAAGTGTGGCCCCCACCCAGCGGCCGTAGGTGGGCGAGCCCTTACGGATGTCCACGGCCACGTCGAAGATCTCCCCCGCCACCGCCCGCACCAGCTTGCCCTGCGCCTTTGGGGGATTTTGGTAGTGCAGCCCCCTTAACACTCCTTTTCGCGATCGGGAATGGTTGTCCTGCAAGAAGCGCTCGCTTATCCCGAAGGCGGCGAACTCGGAGTACTTGTAGGCCTCCAGGAAGAAGCCGCGCTCGTCGGGGAAGACCGCCGGCTCGATCAGCACCACCTCGGGTATCTCAAGACGCGTGAACCGGAAGGGCATGCCCTAGATGTTCACCTCCGCGTCGTCCCCGATCATCAGCCGCAGGGCCTTGCTGTTCTGCTTGGCCGCGGCCACCACCGCGTTGCGGCCTATTACGCTGTCCTCCAGCCGCTCCACGTTCACCAGCCGCGCGCCGTCCAGGACCACCGAGTGCTCCAGCGCCGTGCCCTCGATGAAGCAGCCTCTTCCCACGCTGGTGTAGGGGCCGATGAAGGAGTCCCGGATCACCGTGCCCGCGCCGATTACCGCCGGCCCCCTGACGGTGCTCCGCTCCACCCGGGCCCCGCTCTCCAGCCTCACCCTGCCCACCACCCGGCTCTGCTCGTCCACCTCGCCCTCCAGGGCGCAGGCCACCAGTTCGTCCAGCACCACGCGGTTGGCCTCCAGGAGGTCGTCCTTCTTCCCGGTGTCAAGCCACCAGCCCTCAAGCACGTGGCTCCTCACCCTTTTGCCCGCCTCGAGAAGCGCCTGGATGGCGTCGGTGATCTCCAGTTCCCCCCGGAAGGAAGGCTTGATGCGGCCGATGGCCTCGTGGATCGCAGGGGAGAAGAGGTAAATGCCCACCAGGGCCAGGTTGGAGGGCGGCTCTTTGGGCTTTTCCACCAGCCGCAGCACGTTGCCCCCGCCGTCCACCTCCGCCACCCCGAACATGCGGGGGTCCGCTACGGGTTTCAGCAGAATCAGGGCCTCGGGCCGGGAGGTGCGGAACTCCTGCACGAAGCCCTGGATGCTCTGGCCGATAAGATTGTCCCCCAGATACATGAGGAAAGGGTCATCGCCCAGAAATTCGCGGGACACCATCACCGCGTGGGCCAGGCCCTTGGGCTCCTCCTGCCGCACGAAGGTGAAGCAAAGGCCCCAGGGGTTATCCGCCAGCGCGGCCCGGATCTGGTCCCCGGTTTCGGGCGCCACTATCACCCCCACCTCTTTGATCCCTACCGAGGCGATTTGCTCCATCACGTAGTGGATGATGGGCTGGTTGGCCACCGGCACCAGCTGCTTGGCCACCGTATAGGTCAGGGGCCGAAGGCGCGTGCCCTTCCCTCCCGCCAGGACTAAACCTTTCACCGCTCTCCTCCTTCTCTCTCCATCTCGGTCATAAAGCGCGCCAGCGCTTCTTCCCAGGGAGGCATGATGTCGATGCCCTGGAGCTGCAGCAGGTAGTTTTCCAGGACCGAGTTCTTCGGCCGCCGGGCCGGGCGCGGGAACTCCTCGCTGGTTACCGGCCTCACGGTCACGGGCCCGGGCAGCCCTGCAGGCGGTAGCAACCGGACCGAACCGCCGGGCTCTTCTCTGGCCTCGTAGCCGGCTCCCTTGAAGATGGCGAGCGCGAACTGGTACCAGGTGCAGCTCCCCTGGGAGGTACAGTGGTACGTGCCGTAGCAGTCCGTCTGGATGAGCCTCGCGATCTGCCGGGCCAGGTCCGCCGCCCAGGTGGGCGTGCCCCGCTGGTCGTTCACCACCCGCAGCTCTTTTTGCTCCCGGGCCAGCCGCAGCATGGTCTTGACGAAGTTCTTGCCGGTGCGGCCATAGAGCCAGGCGGTGCGGACGATGAAGTGCTTGGGCCACTGCTCCCGCACCAGGTTCTCGCCCCAAAGCTTGGAGGCGCCGTAGACGCTGATGGGGTTGGGCGGGTCGAACTCGAAGTAGGGTCCGGTTTTGGTACCGTCGAACACGTAGTCGGTGCTGACATGGACCAGCTTGGCCCCCGCCTCCCGGGCGGCGATGGCCGCGTTTCGCGCCCCCAGGGCGTTGATCAGGAAGGGGCGGTCCCGGTTCGTTTCGCAGCCGTCCACGTCGGTGTACGCGGCGGCGTTGATGATCACGTCAGGGCTTGTCCGTTTTACTATCGCGAGAAGCTGCGACAGATCGGCAACGTCGGCCTCGGGCCGGGCCGTGGGAATGACCTCGTGCTCGGCGCCTAACACCGAGCGCAGTTCCGAACCGAGTTGGCCGGCAGCACCTAAAATCAAAATGCGCATTATGTATCTCCCTTCACGTCCTGGCACCCTTAATGAACAGCCCCCGCTCTGAGGGATCTAAGATTCTCCACCAGCAAAACCAGACAAAGCAGACAAAAAGGCCGAGAACCATTAAAGCTTGAAGTAACAGCGGGTGAACCATGAACAGCCTCTTTATGGCGTAGGCTGCTGTTCCAAGAGCAATAATGGCATACAGCGTGCGCGGCACCCCATTAGCCCTTAACAGGCTCGACGGCAACTGATAACCCCTGAGGGCGGCGCCGAACAGCAGGGCTGCGTCGAGCGTAACCCGTAGCGTCCAAGCACCTGCCGCTCCGGCGATGCCCCACCGGCAGATCATGAGCCAAGCCACCCCGACGTAAAGCGGTAGCTCCAGCAGGTGGAACTTGGCAGGGAGATCAGGCCGCCCTACCCCTTGAAGCAGGGCAAAAGGCACTTGGGCCAGCGAATTGATCAGTACGCCCACACCAAGAATCTGGAGCGCCGCAGTGCTTTCCGAAGCGAAGTCGGGCCCTAACCACATTTGCAAACCGTCCCTGGCGAACAAGCCTATCAGTAACACCACGGGCCCCAATGCCAGTAAGATGTATTTGATTGAACGTGCAAAGAAGAGACTGGCTCTGCCCCTATCCCTAACTGCTTCTAAGGCGCTGAACGCCGGAAATAAAGCCGTGGTAAGACTTCCGGGGATGATCAGTAAACGTGTTACTACCTCATAAGGGGCGCTGTAGTAGGCAACCGCGGATATCGACAGGACCGAGCCTATGAGGAAGCGGTCCAGATAAACGAGGATGGGCCCAACAATGCTCGAGATCGTCACCCAGACGCCGAACGAAAAAAGGCTCCGAAATAAGCTAAACTCGGCCGACCACCGCTTTAGGCCCGGAATCAGACGAAGATTTAGGACCAGGAACGCAATCAAGGCCGCCACCCTGGCCACAAGGGTCAGGGCCACGATGGCCGGAAGGCCGAGCCCTAACGTTAAGCCGAGCAACGGCAGAAGATAGGTTAGGCAACTTGCGGGAATCTTTACCGCGTTGACCAGGTCAAATCTCTGGGCAGCTCCCAGAACCCCCACGAACGACCCGGAGATCAGGGTGACCGGAACGCCGACAGCCAGTACGTAGAAGGCACTGCTGGCTTCCCTTACTAAATACGGAGGAACGTTCAGTGCGCGCTCCACCAAAAGCGGCGTGACAGCGGCCAGGGTCAGCCCGCCCGCGGCCCCCAGGAGCGCTTGCGTCGCTACCGTCGTCCAGACCAACCCCGGCACCCGGTCGGCTTCGCCCTTGCCCAGGGCCTCGGCGACGAACTTGGTGGTGGCCCGCCCGAGCCCCAGGTCAAAGACGGCAAAATAGCCCAGTATCACCCACGCCAGCGAGAGAAGGCCGAACCTCTCCGTGCCCAGGCCGCGCACGATGAACGGCATCGTGACCAGCCCGACCATAAGGGGCAGGACCTGGCCAATGAAGTTCAGTAGGGTATTGCGGGCAAGCAGACTCCCCCGGATCTCCACCTCTAACCTTCACCACTTCGCCGTGATTTGTGCGTCTGGGATTAGGTCAGCTACCCGGTGCTAGCGGGCTCTGACCCTCTAGGCACCTGCGCCGGACGGTCCAACGCTTGCCTCACTTCGGTAAGCACCCCGTCCACTTCCGCCGTTAAGACCACAACTTCTTCTCTTTCTCCTAGCAGGGCTGCAGTCACAGGGGCTACCGCTCAATCACCTTGGCTTTGGCCCCTGAGCCAGTCCTCTCTAGAAATACCTGCTTGCTTCAGAATTCGTGATAACAGGTCCACACCGATCTCCCTCCGGTGGGGGTTGGGGATGCAAAGGTGTTTCCCTCCCCGGTACGGCCCCTCGAATCCGAAATCCCTCAGCCGCTTCACCAGTTCCGCCCAGGAAACCGGCGTAAGTCTAGCTTTCGATCGCGAGCCCTTCCGGTTCCTCAATGCGGCAATCCCCTATAGGTGGTATGGGCAAACCCCGCCGCAAGCGCAGCACAATCCACCCCTCAAGCACTTCTTTGAGGTTCCTGCGGCAATCTTCGAGCGTCTTCCCCGTGGCCCAAATGCCCCGCAGGCCGGGTACCTCGCCATAGTAAGGCTCATCGTCTTGGATTAGCTCGTACCTGGCCTCCGCCAGCGCCGCCTCGATGTATTCTGTAAGCATCCCGTCCACCTCCACCCTTAGGTTAACCCCTCTTCTATTCTACTGTCAAAAAACATCTTGACCTCACCCTCCACCTCCTCCTGCTCCTGCCCGGTGAGCTCAGGATGAAGCGGCCGGAGGTCACCACGCGCCGGATGGCAGCGTCGATATCTTCTTGAATAGACTCGTACTGACGCCCGAGATCGAGCAAGAGAACCTTCATCTCACACACCCCGGGCTCCTCTTTCCATGGCTGCAAGCTAGCTGAGCAGCCTTCCACAATGTTTCGAAGGTGTACTCAAACCGTTGAATGGCTGCGTCGCGTACCACATCGTCTGGCTTAACTTCATCAAGCGGGAGTTTCCGCAGCGTTTTCAAGGCGCGGCGCGCGATGACTAGGCGTTCCTCAAGTCGCCCCATAATACGCCTTCCTTCACAACCCGCTTCCGAAAAGCGGGGTCAGCGCGAGACAAATCGACCAGATCCACGGTGTACGGCACCGTGCTCTCTTCAAGGGCTTCCCTCACGGCGCTGAGGGTTCCGGGGGGCAGAGGTTCCAAGGGGAGTACGGCCACATCTACGTCTGAGGTTCCGGTTGCTTTTCCACAGGCGCGGGACCCGAAAAGGTAGACCCGGGCCTTCTGGCCCCTCAAACCCTCGAGCACGATCCGACGGATTTGGGTTAGGTAAAGCTCCATCTCCGGCACGGCGGCTTCGTTGTCGCCTAGAGTGTTAGCGGACAGGGTCGTTAAGAGTTTACGCTTCTTGCTCAAGAGTTACCCTCCCGTTTTCCTTGCGGTAACGCCGTCCACAAGCCTGGCACACGCCGGCGACCGCGTCGAAGCTCCGCTCCCTCTAACAGGCGGACCAGCTGCCGGGGCTCCAACGACGGAATGTTCCTAGGCATTTACGGCCCTCAGCTCAAAGGTTTCGGTCACGGGATCGACGCCGCCGATGGTTAGAAACAGCTTCCTCCCGCGTGGTCCCCTGCCCCACGCAACCGTTTTCCAGGCATAGAGCCACCCACTGGTCGAAGAATCTTCTTAGGATAACTGTATAGAAGACCTTCATTACCTTGCACACCCCTCTCAGTCTATATTGCCCAACCCGCCTGCTACAGGCGCAACGGTCCGAGGCAAATAACCTACTACAACTGGGCCATGCTAGCGGTCTTCCTTTCCGCTGCAGCCACGCCGCGTGCCTATTCGGCGTCATCCCATTCTTTCTGTGAGATTCCCGCCTGCCTGAGAATCTCTTTAATCAGGCTGGCGCTTATGTCGCTCTGGTGAGGGTTGGGTACTCTGATCTTCAACTGACCCCGCCGCATGAACGAGTGGCGCCCACCTGAAAAAGGTCCTTCAAAACCCAACCTCCGCAGGCGACGAATAAGTTCTCGCCGGCTTAGTGGTTTCACGCCTCAGCTACCAACCGGTTGAGATCTACGCCACCAACCTTGGGCAGGGGATCACGGTCCCGTAGTTTCAGCACTAACCATTCCTCCAAAACCTCCTGGAGGACTTCGCGGCATTTCTCCAGGGTATCCTCATTAGCCCAGACGCCCCGGCATGAAGGGATTTCTCCGAAAAAACTGCCATCCTCTAGCCTCTTGTACCTAGCCTCGGCCATGGCCGCCTGGACAAAAGCCGAAAGAAGAGGCATTTACCCCACCTTCACTTTTTAGGTATTCTGTTACCAGGCAAATCAGAGCAACGGTTTCTGTCGCTGCTCTGTTACTAGTGTACCACGCCTCGGCCAACAGGCAAAGGGCCGGCAACAAGGCCAGCTTCGCTCACCCGTGTCTAATTTCCCGCGAATACGGGATGCCGGGTCGTTGTACGGCAGCCGGTACTCGTCCGGCGATTCGTAGTTGTAGAGTTCCGTGGGGAAGTTGACGATCAGCGCCGTGTTGCCCCCTCGGCGGTGAAGCCGTGGTAAACCAGGGGCGGGATTTTCAAAAGCACCGGGTTGAGGTAGCCCAGGTGGAACTCGTTTATTAGGCCCCTGGTGGGGCTTTCCTCGCGCGGGTCGTAGAGCACCACCTTGGCCATCCAGAACCCCCACGAACGACCCGGAGATCAGGGTGACCGGAACGCCGACAGCCAGTACGTAGAAGGCACTGCTGGCTTCCCTTACTAAATACGGAGGAACGTTCAGTGCGCGCTCCACCAAAAGCGGCGTGACAGCGGCCAGGGTCAGCCCGCCCGCGGCCCCCAGGAGCGCTTGCGTCGCTACCGTCGTCCAGACCAACCCCGGCACCCGGTCGGCTTCGCCCTTGCCCAGGGCCTCGGCGACGAACTTGGTGGTGGCCCGCCCGAGCCCCAGGTCAAAGACGGCAAAATAGCCCAGTATCACCCACGCCAGCGAGAGAAGGCCGAACCTCTCCGTGCCCAGGCCGCGCACGATGAACGGCATCGTGACCAGCCCGACCATAAGGGGCAGGACCTGGCCAATGAAGTTCAGTAGGGTATTGCGGGCAAGCAGACTCCCCCGGATCTCCACCTCTAACCTTCACCACTTCGCCGTGATTTGTGCGTCTGGGATTAGGTCAGCTACCCGGTGCTAGCGGGCTCTGACCCTCTAGGCACCTGCGCCGGACGGTCCAACGCTTGCCTCACTTCGGTAAGCACCCCGTCCACTTCCGCCGTTAAGACCACAACTTCTTCTCTTTCTCCTAGCAGGGCTGCAGTCACAGGGGCTACCGCTCAATCACCTTGGCTTTGGCCCCCGAGCCAGTCCTCGGTCCGAGGCAAATAACCTAATCACAAGCGCGGCTCGCGGCCTTTCTATCCGCAGTATGCCACCGCTGTAAAGACCCGCGGCGCCCTCACCAGCCTTTAATGGCTAGGCCCGCAAAAGGATAGCGGGCGGAGTTGCGCGTCAGGAGGGCAAAACCGCGCGATAGGGCTATGGCGGCATTGGTGACGTCCGCCAGGGAAAGGGTTACGCCCTGCTCTAGGTATGCCCGCCGGAGTTTTCCCGCCAGGACCGCCTCTTCATGGGAGGGAGAGACATAAACGTAGAGTTCCCGGAGCATGCGCGCGGCCTCTTCCTGCTTATCTTCGGCAATGCCGGTCATGAATTCCACAACCGTGACCGCCGAGACATACAACTCTTCCTCCATCTCTAAGAGCACTCTTTCTGCTCTTTGGCGCCAAGGATTACGTGGACTGCGATTGAGGTCGATCAGGAAATCCGTGTCCAGCAGGGCTCCGGAGCTCTGGCGGGGCGTCGCCGGCAGAAAGATCCCCCCTAATCTTCCCCTCTCAACCGGTTCACGAAATCGACGGCGTCGGGGATCTCCTCGTCGGAAACCAGACCCTGGTTGGAGCGCAGGTAGGCGAGCCGTTTCTGCCGCCGGAGTTCCTTCTCAATTGCCCCGGCAATGAACTTGGACCGGTTGCCTTTTCCGACCAGGCCATCAATCTCCTTGATCACCCTAACCGGCAGCCTCACCGCCGTCATCCGTAAGGTTCTAGGGGTATCGGACACGTTACGTTCGCTCCCCGTTTGTAGTACACACAGTATAACAAAGGCGGGTGAGGTTGTAAAGGCCGGTGGTCCTTAAAAGAGCGGGCGCTTCGGCGCCCGCTCACTGAATCAGCTCGTCCGCCTGCTGCCGCAGTTCCTCGCTCACCTCTACTCCCTGCCGGGCCGCGGCCTGGAGGTTGATCACGAAGTCCAGGTCCTCCAGGGCCTCCACCGGCGTGGTGGCGGGGTCCGCGCCCTGGAGAATGCGCAGGGCCATGGCGCCGGTCTGGTAGCCCATCTTGTAGTAGTCGATGCCGTAGGTGGCCAGCCCGCCCCGCCGCACGGAGTCGGCGTCGCCCATGATGAGGGGTATCTTATTCTTCTCCACCACCTGGAGCACCGAGTCCAGGGCGGAAACCACGGTGTTGTCCGTGGCGATGAATACGGCATCCACCCGGCCCACCAGGGACTCGGCCGCCTGCTTGACCTCGGAGCTGTTGGTCACGCTGGCCGGCACGATCTCCAGCCCCAGCTTGGGCGCCACCTCGCGGGCGATGTTCAGCACCACCTCGGAGTTGACCTCGCCGGCGTTGTAGAGGTAGCCCACCCGCCGGGCTTCGGGCCGGAACTTCTTCACCAGTTCCAGGTCCTTCTCCACCGGGATCATGTCGGTCATGCCGGTAGCGTTGCCGCCCGGCTCCTCCAGGCTCTTGACCAGCCCCGCGGCCACGGGATCGGTTATGCCGGTGAACACCACGGGGATGTCCGGCCGGTCCCGGGTGGCGTTGACCGCCGCCTGGGCGGTGGGAGTGGCTATGGCCAGGATGAGGTCTACACCTTGGGCCACGAACTGCTTGGCGATGGTCTGGGCGGTGGCCATGTCGCCCTGGGCGTTGGCGTAGTCGTAGGCTACGTTCTTGCCTTCCTGGTAGCCGTGCTCGGCCAGGAAGTCCATGAAGCCCCGGCGCATGGCGTCAAGAGACGGGTGCTCCACGATCTGCATGATACCGATGTGAACCTGCTCCTCTGGCTGGGTCGCCTTTTCCTCCCCTGCCGCCGGGGCCGGGCCCGCCGGCGCCTTCTCGCCGCAGCCTCCTAGCGCCAGCGCCGCCAGCAGCAGGATCACCACTACCGACAAAACCTTCCTCGACACCGGACATTCCTCCTCTCGTCTCGGACTCATCTGGTCTCGGCTCTTTACTATTCGCCGGCCGGAACGATTATCCTCCTCCGCGGCTTTAGGGCATTAGCGGTCGGGCGGGCCGCCGAACCCCCTGCCTCCCGGGCCGAGGCCGTACGGCCCGGACGGAGAAAGCCCTTGGGCCAGGAGGTAGAGGCCCGCCAGGGTCACCGCGATCACCAGGAGGAAGAGCACCAGTTTGCCGCGCTGCCGCAAAAGGGCCCGGGTGGCGGCGCCGATCCACCGGGCGTGCAGGAGAAGGTGCAGCGCGACCAGGCCGCCGAGGACGTAGCCGGCCGCGGTGTGCAGCCATCTGAGGCTCACGGCCGACCCCAGCACGGACACGGAACCGTGCCCCCCGTGGATAAGGCCGGTGAGCAGGCAGACCAGCCCGGCCACAAAGAGGGCGGTGTTGAGGTAGTAGTTGGTTTCTCGCACGGAATGCATGCAACTCCCCCTACGAACCATACGCGGCCCTGCCGCGTTTTCATTCCGACCCGGCTCTTATTGTAGGGGGGCCGGCTGAGATGAACCTGAGGGAAAGGTGAGAACAGGCTGAGGCCGGGACCCGGCTCGTCTCTCACCGGAGGGGCTCTTCCGCTATTTGGCTCCAGGCAAAATCATCGGGCTTCAAGCGAGGATCGCCTCGATATCTTGACACTAAAGTATAATAGCTTGCCTGTTATTATACTTTTCCCCCTGCAAAGTATAATAAACTAGGCCATTGCGAAAAACAACTCTTACGGTGAGAGACGGCGTGCTCGCCGGAGGCCGTGGACACAAAAAACGGGTCCGGGCAACTCGCCCGCACCCTGCAACCCTTGTCGTCTCTGGTGAGCCATGGAGGATTCGAACCTCCGACCCACGGATTAAAAGTCCGTTGCTCTACCAGCTGAGCTAATGGCCCACCTTTGGCTGGGGCGGCTGGATTCGAACCAACGCATCGCGGATCCAAAGTCCGCTGCCTTACCGCTTGGCTACGCCCCAATGAAATGGGGTGGGTGAAGGGATTCGAACCCATGGCCTCCAGGGCCACAACCTGGCGCTCTAACCAGCTGAGCTACACCCACCACGCGCAAGTAGAGTATAGCAGAGCCGCTTTTGCCGTGTCAAGCTCAGCTGCCCCGCGCGCCCGGAGCCGGCTACCCGCAGGTCCCTCGGTCATGGCTCGGGCGAAAGCCTTTCCCGCACGAAGGCCACCACTTCTTCCGCCAAGCGGGCCGCCTCTTGTGCCGCCTCCCCGGTGTAGACCCGTGCCGGGATGCTGTCCGGCAGCCCGTTGGGGTAGCGGGTAGGCACGTAGTATCCGTCCAGGATGGACCAACGCTTGACCCTTTGGGCGAACTCCGGCTCCCACCGGGCGGCCTGGTGGCAGAGCCGCTCCAGAGAGTGCCCAAGCACTACTTCCTCGCCCTGAGCGTAGATGAAGGCCTTTACCGCCTTTTCTCCCACCTGTTGGGCCAGGAAACAGGCCAGGTGATAGCCCCCGCGCGCGGCCAAATCTTTGGTCCAGCGCAAGTCCTCCTCGGCCTGGAGCAGCCAGCGCCGGCCCTCTTCAAATGGGGTTCTTCTCATAGAGGACCACTTCCTTCGCCAGGAGGTGCTTGAAAAACGGGGATTCCTTGAGGGAGGCCATTTCTTCCGCCGTATAGCAGAACAAGTCCACGTCTACCGGCAGGGCCAGCAGGGGATAAAGCCGGCGCAGGCGCTCTACAAAGGGCAGCTCGGTGCGCATCACTACCAAAAGGTCGAGGTCGCTCCTGAGATCGGCCCGCCCTTCGGCGTAGGAGCCCACCAGGCTTACCCGCTCCACTTCCTCGAGGGCGGATAGCGCTTGCACCGCCCGCCGCAGCGATTCCGCCAAGAGCCGCCGATACCGCTCGCGCTCTCCGGCCAGCCCTTGGGACCCGGCCAAGGCAACTCCGCCCGTTTTTCGTCCCTTGCCGGCCAAGGTATTGCCGCCTCCCCTACCACCAGTTTACCAGAACCCCGGCCGCGAATAAACCTTCAGTTCCTGACGCAGCCCGGCCAGGTCCAGGTGGCGGCCGGGGCAGAGGGTGGCCGCTCCCGGCACCTCCCGGTGGCCCAGGACCCGCGCCGGCGGCAGGCCCCACACCCGGCAAAGGCAGAACAGCAATTCCCGCAAGGCCGCTTCCTGGGCTTCGGTGGGCGGCCGCTCCTCCAGGTTGCCGATGACCGCCACGCCTATGCCCCGGCGGTTCATGTCCGACGCCGCGCAGTGGGCGCCGGGAAGCTCCAGGCTCCTCCCCCGCACCGAGCGCCCGTCCCTCTCGATCAGGAAGTGGTAGCCCACGTCCCGCCAGCCCAGGGACAGGTGGTATCTTCTCACCTGCTCCGCGTCCTTCTCCTCCGCGCCGGTGTGGTGCACGATCACGTAGCGCCAATCCACGTCTCTCCCTCCCTATCTATCGTCCGGCGGGTTTCCGGGGGCGTCCGGCGCCTCTTGCTGCCCGAGTCCGGCACCCGGCAGCGGGCCCACCGCGAGTCAACAGCCGTAGCCACCTTCCACCATGCCCTTTACCTCGGCGTAGTCCACGCCTCCCTGGCGGGCCACCACCACGGTGAGGATGGTTACCGACTTCTGCAGCTCCTTGATCACCGGCTCCAGCCGCACCAGGAGGTAGAAGGCCACCACCATGGGAAAGCCGTAGTTGGCGGCGAGCCTGAACAGGTCTTCCACAGCTCTCACCTCCTCACATGGTTTGTCACCCGGGTTATCCGGATCCCCCGGCCGGCGCCCGCGGGCGAAGGTCACGGCTCCCCGGGCAGCCGGGGTGCGGGCGGGGAGTCCGGCTCCCTCCCCGCCCTGTCACGGGCTAGAAGCTAAACTCCTGCACCACTTCGGATACCTCCACCAGGCGGGCGTCCACCTTGGCCACCAGGTCACCGCCGCCGGTCTCGAACACGTTCTTGGCGATGATGGCGTCCATTACCGCCCCCACTTCCTGGGCGGTAAGACCGGCCTTGGGGTCGGGCACCCTCAGGGTGGCGATCCGTCCGGCAGCGTTGCGGAAGCGCAGGTCCAGGCGCTGGGCCACGGCGCATCACCTCCCTTCTCTAGGATTAGGCCGCCGCGATTAGGCGCTGATGAGGCTGGAGAGGGTCTGGCGCCTGACCTCCGCCAGGGGGTAGGCCACCAGCCCGGCTACCGCCGCGCCCACGTCATAGGCGTCCTGGTCGGTGGCGGAGGGCTTGAGGCTGGCGTACCGCAGGCTGCGGTAGACCGGGTTGCCCTCGCCGTCGGTTCCGGTCTGGACCAGCACCACCAGGGTGCTGTCCACCGGGGTAGCGGATACGGGCATATGCGTTCCCTCCCTTCTCTTGGCGTGACCGGGGCCGGTCCCGGCCGGCGGGACGTGGCCCCGAGCGCGGCTACTATCCGTCCGTAGCGTATGCGAGGCCGGTTCGGACGTGCCGCCTATCAGCTACGGGCAGATGATAACTCCGGCCCCGGTCCGGGGGCAAGGGCGGCAGGCGGGCGCCTGCGGCCATGTACTTTCTTGTCCGCGCCCGGACCCCTTTTCTCTGTTCCTGGCATACATTTTGGGGGCTTGTTCGTCCGGCCTTGCCGGAGGTATCATATGATCGACGGCAGGTATGAGCGGGCCGGCGCGGCTGCCGCGTGCGCGGGCGGGCACGGCCCGGGAAGCAGCAAAGAACGAGCGGGGAGTGACGGAGAATGAACCTGGGCGAGAGGATAAGGCGGCTGCGGGAGGAGAAGGGCCTGAGCCAGGCGGAGCTGGCCCGCCGGTCGGGCCTCAGCCCCCAGTACATGTGCGACATCGAGCTGAATAAGGCCAACCCCGGTGTAAGGACCCTGGAGCGCATAGCCCTGGGCCTGGGGCTGCCGGCGGCGCGGCTCCTGGAGGACCCTCCCGACCTGACCCGGGCGGAAGCGGTGGTGGAGGTGCCGGTGATCGGCCGGGTGCCGGCCGGCGGTCCGGTGATATCGGAGGAGACGGTCATGGGCTACCTGCCACTTCCCCGGCGCTTCGCCGAGGAGGGCTTCATCTGCCTGGAGGTCAGCGGGGACAGCATGGAGGGGGTGGGCATTTACCACGGCGACCACGTGCTGGTGAGGCTGCAGCCCACGGCGGAGAACGGCCAGACCGTGGTGGCCCGGGTGGACGGGGAGGTCACGGTGAAGCGCTTCTACCGGGTGGGGAACCGGGTAAGGCTGGAGCCGGCCAACGCCGGCTACCGGCCCATTGAGCCCGAGCAGGTGGAAATAATCGGGGTGGTGAAGAAGGTGATCCGGGACGTGTACTGAGGGTGACTTTAGGTGCTGAGTTTTTGCGCTGTACGAAGAGTATCTTTGAGGCCGGACAAGTCGGCCGCCCGGCCGGAACCGGGCAAGGTTCGGGCGCGCCGGAGGGGCAAGGCCGAAAGGGGTACGGTGGTACCCCTCGCGGCGCTTTCCCGCTTGCGAAAGCCAGCCTAGAAGTTGTCGCCCAGCAGGAGCAGGATGAGGATCAGGAATACCACAAAGCTCCGGCGATCCCACCCGGAACGGGCAAGTTCCACTTAAGACCCCCCTTCCCAAGCTCAGGTGCCTTACACCTTCAGGGTATGACCCGCGCCGCCGGTTGGTTCCTGCTGGCAGCGCGGGCCCTGGTCTCTCAGCATCTGGGTGAGGAGGCCGGCCGCCAGGCGCTGGAACTCCGGCATTTTTATCATCTTGGCCATGACCTCCACCGAGTGGCGGCTCAGCACCGGGATTTCGGCGGCCATGGTGCTGGCCCCGGGCTGTCCCAGGTTGTTCCTTACCTGCTCCAGGATTTTTAGGAGGCCGTCCAGGAACTCTTCGAACTGCTGCAGCCATCCCATTATTTCCTGGATTCCGTTGCTAAACGTTCCCTCGATAATGCCCCTCCGGACGTTCTCTCGCCCCAATAGACCGAGCACCCGGACTAAGGGAGCCGGGGCCGGATCAGGGGGGTCGGCGCCCGCGGCAGGCAGGTTATCGTCTGCGGGCGCCCCGGGTTTCCCGGGCTCGGCCGGCGGCAGCGCCGGCTCTGCGGGCGGGAGTGCCGCCGGGGTCGGAGCCGTCTTCGGTGGCGCCGAGGTGAGGGCCGGCGCCGGCGGCGCCGGTTGCCCGGCCGACGGCGCGGCAGGAACCAGGGCCTGCTTCAGCTCCAAAAGCCCCCCTTTGAGGGCCCTCTGGCGCTCCACCAGTTCCTCCAGGCGCCTTTCCTGGCGCGCCAGCGCTTCCTCCAGGGCCTCCAGCCGGTACCATATGCGGGGATGCGGTACGGCTGCCATATATTTCCACACCACCCTTATGCGCGGCGGGGCCCCGGCACTCGGCCAGGGCCCCGGCTGGTCCGTTCTTACTTACCCCAAACCGGGATAAAGAAGAAGAACAGCAACGGGATGAACAGGATGAACAGCAGGATGAAGATCCACCAGAAGCCGCCGGGAGCTGCCGTTTCCAGTTGCACCGCCTGCTACCCCCTTTCTCTTGGTGATTGCTTCCCATATCAGGCTATGCCAATCAGCCGATGGTGGTAACCGGTGGGTGCCGTGCCTTCAGCTTCCAGAGAGATCTTGGAGCCTCCGGCCGGCACCGCCCGTGCTTTACGTTTGCTTCTTCTTGCCCGGAGTGTCGGGAATGAAGAAGAAAAACAGGAGCGGGATAAACAAGACAAACAACAGCAGAATAAAGATCCACCAGAAGCCGCCGGGAGCTGCCGTTTCCAGTTGCACCGTTGCTACCCCCTTTCCTCGGCCGGTTGCCTCCAAACCAATTTATGCCAACCAAGGAAAAGTGGTAACCGCGGGACTAGCGGTTCCTCTCGAGACTTTTAACGAAATCCCACACCTCGTCCGGCACCGCCGACCCCTTATCCCCCAAGAGCTGACGGAGGAGCCCGGCCAACTGCCGCTTCTCCTCCGGCCCCAGGCCGGCCAGCAGGCCCTCCACCTGGGAGCGGGCGTCCGACAGGTTATCCCCGGTAAACCCCAGGTCGGCCAGCCAGGAACGCAGCTGCTCCTCCGAAGGTTTCAAGTCGCGAAAGGCTTCCCAGAGCGAGGCCCCGGTTTCTTCTTCGATCTTCTTGGCCAGACGCAGCAGTTCGGACCAGTCTTGGCTCATGTTGCTCCCTCCTGCCTTATGGGGTTCTGCAAACTCTTGCCTCCCGCTAGGAGGCTTGGGCCCACAGGCGGCTCCTGAGCCTCCGCACCAACGCCAGGGCGCTGGGGACCCCCGCCCCCTGCTGCTCCTGAGAAAGACCGGCCACCGGCCGGCAGTGGGAGCGGATAAGCTGGCGCAGGCTGGCAGGCGTGAGCCGCGGCTCTAGCTCCAGGGCCAGGGCGGCGATGCCGGCCACGTGCGGGGCGGCCATGGAGGTTCCGCTCAGGGTGCGGTAGCCGCCGGGATAGGTGGAGAGCACCTTGTCTCCGGGAGCGATGACCCCCACTTCCGGCCCGTAGCTGCTGAAATCGGCCAGGCTCCCCTCCTGGGTAAGGGCACTCACTGCCATTACTTGGGAGTAGCGGCCGGGCACGGTCACCGACTCCGGCAGGCCCAGGTTGCCCGCCGCCGCCACCAGGAATATGCCTGCTTTGTAGGCTTTTTCTACCGCCCGCCTGAGGGCCAGACTATCCTGGACCATGCCGAAGCTCAGGTTCACCACCCTCACTCCCTGGGAGGCGCACCAGTCCAGGCCTTCCAGGATAGAGGACAGCCGGCCGTTGCCGGAGTTGTCGAAGGCCTTAACCACGTAGAGCTGGGCATCCGGGGCCACGCCCACTACCCCCAGGCCGTTCTTGGCCGCGGCCAGGACGCCGGCCACGTGTGTGCCGTGGCCGTTGTCGTCCTGCGGAGGCCGCCCCGGGCGCAGGAGGTTGATGCCGTCGCGCACATTGGGCTTTAGGTCCGGGTGATGCAGGTCTACCCCGGTATCGATCACCCCTACCTTTACCCCGGCGCCGGTGGCCGTGGGCCAGACCGGCGGCGCCTCCACCCGCGCCACTCCCCAGGGGATTTCCTCCTTCGGCTCCCCCGCCTCGCACACCGCCGCCGGCAGGTCGTCCTCTACCGCCTCTACCTTGGGGTGCTCGGCCAAAAGCTTTAGAGCTTCTTTTCCGCGCGGAAACAGGCCTACCGCGGCGTCGGCCAGGGGCACGGTCTTGAGCAGCCGCCCGCCGAAAGCCTCCACCAGTTCGCGGTATTCTTCCGGCGCTACCCCCTGCCGGAACACTACTATCTTAAGGTCCGGCTGCTTCGCCGCCGCCCGGGTCAGAAATGCGGCGGCCAGCAGCAAGTACCAGGACGGGATCAAAAAAGGCAACATTACCTGCCCCCCTCGTATAATTTGACCTGCAGGTTATCAAGGAACGCCGACACAGGCAACTGGTAA